>NZ_JAYFER010000650.1:0-16469 GCF_055795065.1 Lyngbya sp. CCY1209 | reverse complement strand
TGCGATACGGTTCGATCCGCCATTATCCCCCCTGATCTCCCCCCTTACAAAGGGGGGGTAGGGGGGGATGGGGACTTCAAGTCAATTAGTGTACCTTAATTGGCTTGAAAAGTGCCGTAAATCCTCCCTGCGCCCTCCGCCCGACCGACATCGTTGGAGGAACGGGAGTCCGATATCAGATCCGGTGATTTGCCCGCAGAACCTTACCCAATCCTCTTGAGAGGATTTTAGCTATTAGCTCGGGAATCAATTCCCGAGCGGTGTGGATATCCAACCGGCTTTTTCCGGGCATTCAATCGGATTTGATAGGAGTTCCCGTTTCCATCAAACGACCATTTTTCAGAGAACGGAACGAAACGAGACAACCATGACCCTTCCTTTACTCAATTATCCCCCCGCCAGCCAAAATCAGCGGGTCGAGGGATTTGAAATACCCGGGGACGAGACTCCCCGGCGATACATCTTCGACGCGGCCCTGTCTGGGTCCGAGATGGACGATGCGATCCGGGCCGCCTACCGGCAAATTTTTAACGAACAGCAGCTTATCGCGGCCCACCGGCAGGCAACGGCGGAGTCCCTGTTGCGGATGCGACAAATTACCATGCGGGACTTCATCCGGCGCCTGTTGCTGTCGGACTCGTTTCGGCGGCTCAATTATGACACCAACAGTAATTATCGGTTCGTCGAATTGTGCATTCAACGGGTGCTGGGGCGATCGGTTTACAACCAGCGCGAAAAGCTGGCTTGGTCGATTGTGTTGGCGACCAAAGGACTCCGGGGCTTCGTGGACGAACTGCTGGGGACGGAAGAGTATTTGAATGTGTTTGGGGACGAGGGGATTCCCTACCAGCGACGGCGCATTTTGCCCGGGCGTGGCACGGGGGAATTGCCCTTTGCCAGGATGGCCCGCTACGATTCGTATCATCTCGACGGGCTCTACCGTTCGGGGCGGTTGCGGCGATCGGACAATGGCGTTGTCGATCGCAGCGCCGGGGTTTACCGCCGCGTCTTATCGCTGGTGCCGACGGCGGCGGCGGCTTTGCTGGTGGCGACGTTGCTGTTCGTGACGTCCCCCCGCTGACGGGATATCAAATAAGAATTCTTGTCATTAAGTGCCAAGTGCGATACGGTGGGGTAGACTATTGAAAAAGAGAGTCAATAGAAGGCGCGATCGCGCGGGGCGATCCGTTTTTCAGATCAAATCCGGTTATTTGACCGAAAAATCTTCCCAATCATCTTCAGATGATTTGAGCTATTAGCTTTGGAATTGATTCCAAAGCGGTCTGGACATCCAACCCGTTTTGTGTTCCGAGCATTCAACCGGATTTGATATCATCCCCGTTTCTCAGGCAATTTTCGGAGTCATCCGGCGGTCACTATCGACAATTATTATTGTCTGATGAGTTGAGTTCGCCCCGGGGATTGCCTGCCTGCCCCGACCCTTTTTCGAGTGACATTTCAATCGTAAAAAATCATGGCAAAAATTGGATTATTCTACGGCTCAACCACCGGCAAAACTGCGGATGCCGCCGAGCAAGTGCGGGCCGCACTCGGAGGAGATTCGGTTGTTGATCTCCACGACATCGGCGACAAGAGCGCGGCCGATTTGGCGGAGTACGACTGCATCATCATCGGGTGTCCGACCTGGAATGTCGGAGATTTGCAAGATGACTGGGATGCCATCATCGACGACTTGGACGAAGTGGACTTCAGCGGCAAAATGGTCGCCTACTTCGGCACCGGCGACCAAGTTGGCTACGCCGACAACTTCCAGGATGCGATGGGTATTTTGGAAGAAAAGATTTCCGGCTTGGGGGGCAAGACGGTGGGTTACTGGCCCGCCGACGGCTACGAGCATACGGACTCGAAGGCGATGCGCGACGGCAAATTTTGCGGTCTGGCCCTCGACGATGACAACGAGTCCGAAAAGACGGAAGAACGCATCCAAACCTGGTGTGATCAGATCAAGTCGGCTTTTGGAATTTGAGTCGCGATCGAATTTTGAGTGTTGCAGACACTTGCTGATGGTCTAAACTTGGGCTGGCGACCCGATCCGGGCGAAAGTCCCGGGTCGCCAGTTTTTATTCTCCCCAGTTGGGTGCGGTTTCCGCCGCCCGCAGCAGGAAGGCGGCGAGATTTTCAATTTGGGATTCGGACATCCAACGTTCTGTCACTTCCCGACACCAGTAGTTGGTATCGCTGCCGTCGTAGCTGACGGGGTGTCTCATGTAGGCGACCAAATTGGAGATATTGTCCCGGGGGGGAGAGGCGCCTTTGAGGTCTTTGAGGGAGAGGGAAACCGTCGGATACTGGGCCGTCCGTCCCCCCGTGTGGCAACTCAGGCAGTTGTTGGCGAACAGATCTTTCCCCTCGGAGAGTTCCGCCGGGGTGAAGGTTTGAGTTTGGCCTTGGCGATCGCGGGCCATTTCCACGGGTTCGTCCGCCAAGTAGCGCAATACGTAGGGATCAGCCGTTTCCGCTTGGGCGGGGAAACTGAAAACCGCCCAGCCGATCCAAGTCAGCATTAAAATAACCAGAGAACGTAAAAAATTATGACGAAACATTTGATTGTGAATGAACTTTTGCAGAGATGCCCCCCCGGCGATCGGGGTCGAGTCCATCTCTTCTCAAAATTTTAGACCTCAGATTTTAGATCTTAGCGGTGACAGCTTGAGAACGGGGCGATCGCAATTCCCCGGACACCCAATCGAGTCCCATCCAAAACCCAAAATCCGAAGTCTAAAATGCCGGTGTCAATCTTTAAAAAAGGGAAAGATTAACGGAGGTATTTACCGCCACCCCACTGTTCGCCCCGAACTTTGGGTTGCAACAAGATATAACCCGCCACATCATACAGGTCATCTTCCGTGATATTTCTCATCTCCGGATAAATGTCCGCACTCTTCAAGCTCGGATGGAATTCAGAGATCTCGATGAAACCATCGTAGGTGGTCGGTTTTTTTAAATAATCAACCATTGCCTCAATGTTATCCCGAGGCGGGGTCGCGAAGGCGAGGGATTCGGGACTCAAGTTGACATCGGGGTTCGTTTTCGTCATCCCCAAAGCATGGCACTGGGCGCAGGTGTCATTGAACACCTTTTGGCCTTTCTTGATTTCCTTTAAACTCAAGACCACCGTATCCCCCTCGGCGTTGAGTGGCAGCGTTCTCGTTTCTGGGCTCAAGTCCAAAGCATTTGCATTTCCCACCCACATCTGGAAGGTGAAAAATACGGTGGCGACGGCCAACCAAATGTACCTTTTTAGCATGGTTCTCCTTAACTTTTAGATGGTTATAGAACGCACGATGGGAAGCGCTCAATCCGCGACGATGAGCAGTTGAAGTCCCCGTTTTCGGCGCTCCCCTCTCAGAACTCGTTTGATCAATCGTCCCGTTGGACACTTCTGGAGTCCGAAGGCGAGGGGATTCTTCCTTCATCGAAAATACCTGATGTCGAATGGGGAACCAGCCCGAACCTCCCCTCAGATCGCCCACCGCCAAACGGTGCGACGGCCGAGTTCGAGGCCATCCGACGCCAGAGGTATCTTCTCCAGAAGCGTACTTTTAGACTGTTCCGACGTACCGAGCCGTACAGTTTCGGGGTTTAAATGATTAACTTTTCTGGGTTCGGAACTCGCCGGTATCCTCGGATTTTTAAAAGAGGTTTTTCATTCCTCTGCCACTAACATCACGCTCACCGATATTGGTGTGTGGTAGGGTATCCATTCAGGACGGGAGTTGATCCTCACAGGCAAGATGCCTGTGCTACGGTTCACTTACAGGCAAGATGCCTGTGCTACCGTTCTAGACTGACTTTTGGATAGTACCAGAGAACGTGACATCTGAAAAGAGTTGAAATCGGCTCGGGAGGCTCCCGAAAGCCGATCGATTCTGTCCGGGTCGGGGGTGGGACGATCGCCGCCCCGGGCCCCCCACAGTCCGAGCCGCGGGTGTTATTCTGACCCTCCGGAATCCCCCGCGCCCGAACGGGCCTCGACGGCCGACAGGATGGCCTTGACATCTTCGAGAGCCAGTCGGGTTTGGGGGTGTTGGTAGGCAATTCCGAGGCGATCGCACAGGGCCATCACTTCGGAAACGGGGAGGTCGCAGTCCTCGGCAATTTCGGCGACGGACAGATCGGCAAAACCCATAGAAATTGATAAAAATGGGGGTCGATCCCCAATTATAGGCAGGACCGCGATCGCTGCAAACCGGGGCTACCGGTGCTGGGTTTCCTCCGCGCTGTTGACGTGGTGGGTGAGGGACTTGGACTCCGGCAGGGTGACGAAGGGCCGCTGGGGCGGCTGGGGGGGGCGGTGCAGGCGGATCAGTTGGGCGAGGGTCTTTTTCAACTGCGTCCGGGGAACGATCGCGTCGATGAAACCGTGGGCCATCAAATATTCGGAGGTCTGGAAGTCGTCGGGGAGCTTTTCCCGCAGGGTCTGCTCGATCACCCGCCGGCCGGCAAACCCGATAGTCGCCCCGGGTTCGGCCAGGATAATGTCGCCGAGCATGGCGAAGCTGGCCGTGACGCCCCCCGTGGTGGGGTGGGTGAGGACGGGGATGTAAAGCAACTTGTGCTCCCGGTGTCGCTCCAGGGCACCGGAAATTTTGGCCATTTGCATCAGGCTCAACATCCCCTCCTGCATCCGGGCGCCGCCCGAGGAACAGACGATGAGGACGGGATACCCCTCCCGGGTGCCGCGTTCGATCAGGCGGGTGAGTTTTTCCCCCACCACCGAACCCATGCTGCCCCCCATGAACCGGAAATCCATCACCCCCAGGGCGACGGGTTCCCCGTGCAGCAAACCGATCCCGGTCTGTACGGCGTCGAGTTGGCCGGTTTTTTCGCGGTATTCCCGCAGGCGGTCGCCGTAGGGCTTGCGATCGCGGAAGTTGAGGGGATCGACCGAACACAGGTCCGCCGCGACCGGCCGCCAGGTGTTCTCGTCGATGAGCTGTGCGATGCGATCGTCGCTGTAGACCTGCATATGATAGTCGCATTCGAGACAAACCATCTGGTTCGCCTGGAGATCTTTGGTATAAGTCAACGCACCGCACCGTTCGCACTTGACCCACAGGCCATCGGCGATTTCTCGCTCTTGGCGATCGGGGCTGATGGGAACGGATTTTCGTCGATTTGCAAACCAATCGAATAGAGACATTAATTAAAAGCTGTTTTGATGTGTGAATGGGTTTTGAACCGGGTGACGGGAAGCGGGATCGGGCATTGGGACCCGATGGAACCGTCCCGAGGTGTCGCCGTGTCAATCCGCTGACTCTTGCTCTTCTTCAATGGGACTCAGCAGCAGCAGTGCCGTCCACTGATGTTCCGAGCGGACCTGCAATGCCGCCGGACTCCCCATTCCCATGTATGATCCGGCTCCCAAGTGAATCACCCGGGCCGGGATATCATGGGCGGCTAGGACTTGCTGCATCAACTCGGCTTCCCAGCGCATCGCAGTAGTTTTTAGTGTGATCCAAGACACGATCCGATCCAAGCGACTCAGACGGCGGGGAAAAACAAGGTCATGTAAGTTGAAAGTATTGTCTCACCCCAGAGGGCCGTCACACCAGCACCGATCGCCAAAAAAGGCCCGAAAGGCATGGGTTGACGGCGGTTCAAAATCCCCAGAGCGATCGCGCCTCCCCCGACGAAGGCCCCCAGAGCACAGGCAATGAACCCGGCGACGAGCAGGAGTTTCCACCCTAACCACGCTCCCATCAGAGCTGCCAGTTTACCATCTCCGGCGCCCATTGCCGCCTGTCCGAAAGCGATCGATCCCACAAAGGCGATGGTTTCAAACAGCCACAACCCTACCACCGCCCCCAAAATTCCCACCATTAACTGTTGGGCTAATTCCCCCGCCTGCCACCCCCGCAACCCCTGATAACACAGCCCGACAACCAGGCCCGATTGTGTCAGCGGGTTGGGAAGGGTAAACGTATCCACATCGATGAGAGACAAAGCCAGCAGCCAAGCAAATAACGCCCAAGTCCCCAACAGTTCGACCACGCTACCCGATCCGGTCAAAAATATCAACAAAAATAATAGCCCCGTCGCCCCCTCTACCAGGGGATAGCGACTTGAAATTGGGGCCCGGCAGTGGCGACACCGCCCCCGCAACCACAGCCAGCCGAACACCGGCACATTTTCTGTTATCCCCAACCGGGTGTGGCAGTGCGGACACCGGGAGGGCGGACGCAGCACCGACAGCCCCGCCGGAACCCGATACACGATCACGTTCAGGAAGCTGCCCACGGACGCACCCAAGGCAAACACGATCAAAAACGCCGGTAAATCAGCTAAAATATCCATTTTTTAAAGAAGCGGAGGGGCAGGGGGGCACAGGAGGCGGAGGGGCTCAGGAGGCGGAGGAGGGGGAAGAGGCGGAGGAGGGGGAGGGAAAGTTGATGCATCATCGTCACGACTCCCGACTCCCTAATACCGACTCCCTATTCCCCACACCCCACCGAGCACACCCCACACCCCAATTAATGCAGTTCCGATTCGATCTGCTCGAAGGGAATAAACCGTTCTCCGGGAAGCAAAATCGGTTTGGCGGAGAAAATCAGCAAACCGCGATAGCTGCGGGAATGGACCGCCACTCCGAAGGGACGCCGCATCCGTCGGGCGTGGACTTCCAGATAGGCATGATAAATTTGTCGGGCGACCCGAAGCAAGTGGGGATCGGGCAAGTCCGGGGATTTCTGTGGGGCGATCGCATATTCTAACGCTGACTTTGGGGCGTAAACCACAAAATTGATTCCCGAGGGTGAGCGAACGGAGTCGGAGCGTTCGGTTGATCGATAGGATTAACAGTAGCTCAGGAACGCCCCGGCTTCAAGGGGCGGCGGAACAAATTGTTTCGTTGTCTGTTCCCTGAATTTGGGTACAATTGCTCCAGATTAACTCCATTCCCACATCTCCCCCATTGAAAATCTTATGACCGCACCTACCCTCCTCGCCCTGGACTTCGATGGCGTCGTCTGCGACGGCTTGATCGAGTATTTTCAGACGGCTTGGCGAACCTATTTGGAAATTTGGTCGCCCCCGGACGCCACGCCGCCGGAAGATTTGCCCCCCAAATTCTACCAGACCCGCCCGGTGATCGAGACGGGGTGGGAAATGCCGCTGTTGGTGAAGGCGTTAATTTTGGGGGTGTCGGAGGCTGAAATTTTGGAAAATTGGCACGAAATCCGCGATCGCTTGGTGGAAAAAGAAGATTTGCAGCCCCAAGAACTCGGCCCCAGGCTCGATCGCGTCCGGGACGATTGGATCTCGGCGGATTTGGAGGGGTGGCTGGGGTTGCACCGATTTTATCCGGGGGTGTGCGATCGCATTCGAGATATTCTGGATGGGGGGAAAGTCGAACTGCGGATTATCACCACCAAGGAAGAACGGTTCGTGCGATCGCTCCTGGAAAAACAGGGAATTCACCTCCCCTCGGGGACGATATTTGGCAAGGGACACAAGCAACCCAAACACCAAACCCTGCGGGATCTGTTGGCAATGTCCGAACCGAGTCCGACGATCGGGTTTGTCGAGGATCGACTCAAAACCCTATTATCGGTACAGCGTCAACCCGATCTCGATGCAGTGCAACTGTTCTTAGCTGACTGGGGCTACAATACGGAAGCAGAACGGGCGTCCGTTGCGGAACATCCGCCAATCCGGTTGCTGTCCCTCCCCGCATTCGCCCGGGACTTTTCGGAGTGGTAATATTCACCTTTTCCGTTGTTGGGCTTTAGCCCCCCATGCTGCCGGCTTCAGAAAATTATAATTCGGTTTAATATTCCCAAATTGAGTATCCATGAAACTTAAATTACAGCAAATTTTTGAAACCCATAAAATTACCCCTCGCGGGATCATATATGTCGGAGCAGGGGAAGGGCGATCGCTCAAACGTTTTGCCAGTTTTAATAATCCCAAAATGCTGCTCGTCGAAGCCCATCCAGAAACCTGCGAGCGTCTGGAGATGAATGCGGAAAGACAGGCGAATATTTTGACAGTTAATCGTGCGATCGCTGACCAAAATAGTACCGCCACCCTGCACGTCACCAACCTCGAATCCAACAGTTCGATTCTCCCCCTAAACGGATATAAAAATCTTTATCCCAATCTCAAAGAAACCGAACAAATCACCGTCGAAACCCGCACCCTCGACACCCTCCTCGGCGAACTCAACCTCCGTCCCGAAGACTTCAACTGTTTGTATCTCGACATCCAAGGCGCCGAACTCCTCGCCCTCACCGGAGCCTCCGAACTCCTCAAAAACCTGGATGCAATTTACACCACTACCAGTCACAAAGAGCTATTTGAAGGGGGAGCAACTGTCGAGCAAGTGGACGCATTTTTAGCGGAGCATTATTTCACCCCCGTCGCTCACGCCACCCCTTACCACCCCGAGCGATGCGAAGTTCTCTACATTCGCAATAATCTAATCAATCGCTCCGCCATTCCCGCCGAAGTCGCGGAAACCATCCGCACGGAACCCGAGCCGGAACCGGAACCCACAGAACTCGAAAAATCCGCAGCTCAACAGGAACAACTGCGATCGCAATTACATCAAACTCAGGAAGAGTTAGAAAAATCACAATCTGAATTGAAAGAGACTCGGGACAAATTGGAGCGATCGCAATCCGAGTCACAACAAAATAAAAAGGAGTTGGAGCAGTTTCAATCGCAACTCCAACAAGCTCGGGAAGAATCAAAAAAACTTGAATCATCTCACGCTCAACTGAAACAAGCTCAGGAAGAGTTGGAAGAATTGCAAGCTCAACGGGATCAAATCTTGGCAGAGCTTGAACGATCTCACCTTCAACTCAAACAGAATCAGAAGGAATTGGAACAATCCCAGTCGGAACGGGAACAACTGCGATCGCAATTACAGCAGAATCAGAAGGAACTGGAACAATCCCAGTCGGAACGGGAACAACTGCGATCGCAATTACAGCAGAATCAAAAGGAATTGGAACAATCCCAGTCGGAACGGGAACAACTGCGATCGCAATTACAGCAGAATCAGAAGGAATTGGAACAATCCCAGTCGGAACGGGAACAACTGCGATCGCAATTACAGCAAAATCAGAAGGAATTGGAACAATCCCAGTCGGAACTGCAACAGAATCAGAAGGAATTGGAACAATCCCAGTCTCAACTGAAACAATCTCAAGAACAGCTCAAAACGGCTCAAACACAACAGCAAGAAACTCAAAAGGAACTCGATAAAAGTCGTTCCGAGCTGCACGATACTCGGGAAGAATTGGAGATGGCAAACTTCCAACTGGATGAAGTGCAGGTGGAACTCGAACAGGCGACGGCTCAGTTGTACAAAAACAAAGAGGAATTGGAACAGTATCAATCTCAAATCCAGCAACTACAAGAGGAACTCAAACAGAATCCAGCCCTGCCATCAGCATCCAATTCAAATAATGCCGCTCACGTCAAAATGTTGGCTAAAATTCTTTCTGAAACAATTCAGGATTAAATCCAAGTTGGTGGGTGTCGAGGCAATGTTCTCAGAGTTACATGAATCCTAAAGTGAATAAAGTGCGATCGCTCTCAATTTTTGACTATATAAAACCGACGCTAAAAATAACGATTTTTGCGGTTCCAAAATCGTTTTTCGGTTCCGTCGGCATGATTCAGCGGAATGCGATCGCCAGTTGGACTCGATTAAAACCCAAACCCGAAATTATCTTATTGGGAAACGATGCAGGAGTTGGGGAAATTGCCCGAGAATTTAATCTCAAACATATCCCTGATGTCAAAGTCAACCAACGGGGGACACCTTTACTGAATGATATTTTTGCCCGAGTCCACCATCACGCTTCTTATCCGATTCTCACTTATGTCAATTCAGATATTATTCTGACGGGCGATTTTCTGCCGACGGTTCAGCAGGTTGTCGCCCAAAATCCCCAATTTTTGATGGTGGGACGACGTTGGAATTTGGATATTTTTGAACGGATTAATTATAATCATCAAGACTGGGAAAAAAAGTTACGCGATCGCATCCAGAAGGCTGGAATTTTCAGCGGCGTGGGTGCTTTGGATTACTTCGTATTTCCGAAACCTCTGTTTCGCCTACTTCCCGAATTTGCGATCGGTCGTCCGGGGTGGGATAACTGGATGGTGGGGGAAGCTCTCAAACGTGGCTATCCGGTGATTAATGCCAGCCAAACCATTACTATTATTCACCAAAATCACGATTACGGACATCTTCCGGGCAACCGACTCGAAGCATTTCACGGAACGGAAGCCCAGCAAAATCAAACCCTATTGCGGGGGCATTTTGCCGGGAGTAGTGCCGATGCGACCCATTATTTAATACCGGCGGCGGTGGCTGAAAATCCCCGAGTTAGTGTTATTATTTGTACTCACAATCAAGCCGAAAGTTTATCTCGTGCGATCGCCAGCATTTTAAATCAAAATTACGACGACATAGAAATTATTGTCAGCGATCGCAATTCCACCGACAAGACTCCAGAACTGATCAAATCTTATCATAATTCCGTCCGATACATCCGCCAAAGCAACGCCGACATCATATCCGCCAGAAATCAAGGGTTAGAAATTGCTCGGGGAGAATTTGTACTATTTATAGATGCAGATTCTATTTTATTACCCAATAGCCTGTCTCGACAAGTTGACTGTTTTGAAAGGCGGGCGGGTTCCCTTGAAATGGTATTTTCGGGTTGGAAAACTGGCGATTCAGAAGTCCAACCGTGGCACGCTCTGATCCCCATTTTAACAGGTCGGGAAGGTTTGCACGGCGTTCATATCTGGATGTTGCCGAACCTGTGGCGACTGATTCAAACCGGGGCGATTCTATTCCGGCGTTCCTGGGTTCAACGGTGGGGAGGATTTGATTCTCGCCTCTCTCCCCACGCGGCAACTTTGGATTTATTGCTCAATTTATCCTCTCGCGGGGCGGCGGGAATTTGTTTGGAAAATATCACCCTAGATTGTACCGGTAATAATGTCGAATGGGGTGCGATCGCAAAACTATCTACGGAAGCAAATCAACTGATAGATCATTACTTTTCTCGCCCCACCCTGCGGGATTGGATGCGTCCCCTAGAATCCCTCGCCCGCTATCAAGTGTCGGTGTGGCTGGCTTGTTTGGCGTATCATACCGGAGAGGGCGATCGGATGCGTCAATTGCTCGAAAAATCCCGAAATTACAGCCCTTACAGCCCCCAAGAAACGATCAATAATTTCCGGGAACGGTTTATCAATATTTCCAGAGAATATGGCTATTCTTTCGACATCCAAAGTTGGCAAAATTTGGGGATAACCGAAGACATGATAACTCAATCAAAAGTCAGTCATGCTAAAATTTATTGATGTTAGGTTTCACACGAAAAAATGTCTATTTTAATAATACCGATGACTGACACTTTATCTCCACCACTGATATCAGAACCGATTTTTTGACCGCAAAACCTCCCCAATCATCGACCGATGATTTTTGCTGGTAGGGGCCCCTGGCTTGCGCCCTCGGGAGTGGCTTGCAATTTATCGGCAATCCCAAACAACCAACTTTGACAGTCTGCCAGTTGGTGGATGGTATTGATCAACAGCAGCAATATCGCTTGGGAGAGCCGATCGCTTCTTATCTGTTCCCGAATTTACAACTGAGACTCGACGATATTATGCCCATTTGAATTGGGGTTTTCATTCCGAATCATCGCCTCTCCCAAATTGCGATAATACCACAGGTGAATCGGTTCTCCCCGCAGTTCCATCGCCTTTTGATAATGAGCGATCGCCTCTTTCGTTTGACCCTCGCGATGCAAAAGTTGTCCCAACTCCTGATGGATGTCAGGATTGTTGGGACTGTCTCGGAGCAAATTCCGATAGTGAGAAATGGGGTCGGTTTTATTGGCTAACTTTTTTTTTTGCGATCGCCTGTTTTAAAGCATCGTAACCCTCCTCAAATTCCGGGTCGATCGTAATCGATCGCTGATAGTGGGCGATCGCCTCATCCAACCGCCCCTCCTGAACCAAGGCTTCCCCGATGTGGTATTGAACGTGGGGGGAGTGAGGGTTGAGTTGAGCGGCAATTTGATAGGCTGCGATCGCATCCTGCCACCGGCTAACAGTTGCCAGGGTGTAACCCAACTGATGAAAAGCGACAGCCGACTGAGGGTTGAGAGAGGAAGCCTTTCGGAACGCTGCGATCGCTTCTTCCACCTGTCCTTTACTTCTGAGAAACTGTCCGAAATTTTGATAGGACTCGAAGGAATTGGGATCGAAATCGTTGCTTTGTTGATAGGTCGCGATCGCGTCTTCGAGGCGACGCTGTTTATCCTGAACTTGTTGTAGGTGAGTTTCAATCTCGATCGCATTTTCCGGATGCAAATCCAACGCTTTGCGATCAATTGCGATCGCCTCTTCCCACTGATAAATGTGAGCCAGAGCTTGTCCGAGATCAAAATAGACGGGAGCCGATGTGGGATGCAATTCAGAAGCCCGCCGGAACGCCGCGATCGCCTCTTCCCAGCGTTCGGATTTTGCCAACGCTTGCCCGAATTGATGGTACAAAAGAGCGGAGTTAGAATCGAGTTCGATCGCTTTTTGAAACGCCTCGACTGCCGCTTCCCATCGATTTAAGTAGGTTAGAATTTTTCCCAACTCCTGAAAAATCTCTGCCGAATTGGGGTTCAATTCGCCGGCCCGCTGATAACTCTCGATCGCTTCCTGCCACTGCTGGGTTTTGGTTAAAGTCCTCCCCAACTGTTCGTGGGCTTCCGCCGCATCGGGATTGATGCTACAAGTCCGACGGTAAAGGATTGCGAGTTCATCCCAGCGTTCCTGTTGTTCTAAAATCATTTGCAACTGTCGCAGGGCTTCCGCCAAATTGGGGTCGAGTTCGTAAGCCCGACGATAGCAGGCGATCGCATCTTCGACTTGGCCCGAGTGTTCCAAACTGCGACCCAAACTCAGGTGACAATCGGGCCAGTAAGGATTCAATTCGAGAGCCCGACGGTAAGCCGAAACGGCCTCGTCCGTCTGCTGCTGTTGCTCAAAAGCCAGCCCCAAATTGTGATACAGTTCCGCATCGTCGGATTTTAACTCGATTCCCTTTTGAAACAGGGCGATCGCTTCCTCCCGATTCGCCCCTTTCATGAGAACCGAACCCAAATTGTTGTAGAATTCGTAAAAATTCGGATATAATTCGATCGCTTTCCGGAAACAGGCGACCGCCTCATTGAGGTGGCCCTGACGGTCGAGGAGGGTCCCCAAACGGTCGTAAGACCAGGCAGAAGTCGGATTGAGTTCGGCCGCTTGCCGGTAGGCCGCGATCGCCTCATCCAACCGCCCCCGCTGGGATAGGGCCTCTCCGAGGTTGTGGTAAAACCAAGCCGATTTGGGATTTTCCGCGATCGCCTGATTGTAAGTCGCGATCGCCTCCTCAAATTGACCGTTTCGTAGCAATTGGTTAGCCGTGTCGAAAGAACTGACGCTCATGTTTTTTTCGATTGTATTTTGCATTCAAGAAGTTGAGACAGGGGGAGATTCTCGGGTAGAATAGAGGGATGGCTGCGATCGGAAAGGAGACAACGGATCTTGAAGTCTCCAGACGGATTCCATCCCGTCGGATGTTCCCATCGCCTTCGGTAAAGGTCGAAACTCTCCCCCAATTTTACAGGCATTATGGACTTCGATCGCAAAAAATTAAACCAGATCGACTCGGAGTTGGAGCGATCGCAATCTTGGCTGCAACAAATGGAAGCCCAAATGCAGGGCTTGAGTGTCCCCGTCGTCGCTTCCCCATCCGATGATTTACCCCGCAAATCCGTCCTATTTTATCGAGATTACGGCGGCTTGACCGGAGGGCATTTAAAAGTTTGGGACTATTTCAATCACGTCCTCCACTCGGAAAGCTACCAACCGCAGATTTATTTTTCGCCCCAGAGTGCGATCAAGGCCGATAATCCCTGGTTTAATACCCAAAAAGACCTGATATTATCCGAACCTCTATCCCGGCCAGACATTATTTTTATGGAAGGTTTGGACTGGTTATTATTGGATGAAACCCGACGCCAAAATTCACCCGTCCCGATTATCAACCTCATCCAACACGTCCGCCACGCCTACCCCGACAACCCCCGCTATCCCTTTCTCCGCCACAAAGCCATCCGCATCTGCGTCAGTCCGGAAGTGGGAACTTACCTGGCTAAATCTCGTCAGGTCAACGGTCCGGTGTTTGTCATCCCCAACGGCCTGGACCGACACGGCTTCCCCGAACCCGCCCCGGATTCGGAGCGAGATGTGGAAATTTTGATTGCTGCCCTCAAGGAACCCCAACTGGGGGAACAACTGCGACAACGGCTGCAAGCGATGGGGTATGGGGTTCAACTGCTACAATCTCAATTGCCGCGATCGGATTATCTAAAGTACCTCAACCGTGCTAAAATCACCGTGTTCCTACCCAACCGACCGGAGGGAGAGGGATTTTATCTGCCCGCCCTGGAAGGAATGGCCTTGGGAACCCTGACGATCTGTCCGGATTGTATCGGAAATCGGTCGTTTTGCCTGCCCGGTTACAATTGTCTCCGTCCGGAGTATACTGTGGAAGGGATATTAAATGCCGTTTTTGAGGCGCTCCAATTTCCTCCCGTGCGGAGTCAGTTGATGCGGACCGCCGCCAGCCAAACCGCCACCGAACACAGTTTAAATAAAGAGCGGACTGCTTTTTTAGAAATTTTAAATAATATTCAGACTTTATGGTAAACTGACTACAATCCTAAACTTAAACCTATACATACAGACTCGGACACAATCAAATCGCAACTTTTTGCAATGCAGAACTTAAAGAGTGACCAAAAAGTTTTAATTATTACCGGAATGCATCGTTCCGGAACGTCCCTAGTGGCATCGCTGCTCCAAAGTGCGGGATTGCATATCGGGCGGCGGTTGATGCCGTCAACAGAATTCAATCCTAAAGGTTATTTTGAAAATCTCGACTTTTTTGAGTTTCACCTCGACGTTTTGCGATCGCAGGGAGTGAATATCGATGGTTGGACCTTGCAAGAAACCATTGAAGTTCCCGATGAATTACTCGAAAAAGCAAACCAAATTGTCGAACAAAATTCAGTCAGTCAGATTTGGGGATGGAAAGAACCTCGGACGACACTCCTATTAAACTTTTGGGCCGACTTGCTGCCCGAATCAAAGTTTTTATTGATTTACCGTTCTCCTTGGGAAGTGATTGATTCCCTCTATCGACGCGGAGACGAAATTTTTCAAGAGCAGCCAGATCTTGCGGTCAAATATTGGTTATTTTATAATCAAAAAGTTTTGGAATTCTATAATCAACATACAGATCGCTGTGTGCTGGCAAATCTCCAAACCATTGTCGGTCATCAAACGGCATATATAGAAAAAATTAATCATCAATTCAAAACCGATTTGAGCCATCCCTCACCGGCAATTTACGAGCCATCTCTCATCCAAAGCAATCTCTCTCAAGATGGGCACCGTCCGAGTCTGATCGATCATTATTTCCCCGAAGCGATCGAAATGTATCAGGAACTCGAAGGGCGAGGATGGCATCCGGAGAAAACGCCCGATCTGTCCTGGAACGATCGGATCAAGTCTTCCCCCTACTCCGTTTGGGCTTTTCGCGACTGGGCCCATTCTCGTCGAGTAGAAGCCGAAAACAAATCTTTAAAAGCAGAACTGGAACAAAGTCCGAGCCGGGATGAACTCGAACAAACCCAGTCTCAGCTTCAGAAAGCAGAATCGCTGGTGGAGCAGTTCCGGACTCAGTTGCATGAGACGGAAGAAGTGCTGGAAAAATCGCAAGCTCAGTTACAGAAAACCGAGTCAATTTTAAAGGAATCCCACAGTCAACTGCATCAAAAAACGACCGAGTTAACTGAAGTGCGATCGCAGTTACAATCCCAGTTAAATTTAACCCAGCAAGATCTAGAACAAGCCAAATCCCAACTCAGCCAAACTCAGTGGGACGTGATGCGTTATCAGTCCCAGTTGCATTCGACGCAAGAAGAGTTGGAACTCTCAGATCTGCAAAATAAAGAACTTGTAGCCCATCAAAACAAATTACAGTCTCAGCTTAACCAAACTGAATCCCAGATCCTCAAAAGTGAGATGATATTAAGCCAATTAAGGCTACAACTAAAACAAGCACAAAAAACAGAAGCTAGGACGATAGCTCAACTACATTACACCCAAGGAGAACTAGAGAAATCTCAATCTAAACAGCATCAGTATCTGGCGACATTGGGACGACTCGAGCCGCAACTGGAGACAACTGAGATCCAACTGAGCCAGTCTATGGTTAAATTAAATCAGAGTCAGAAAAACCAGGCAAGATTGCAAGTTCAACTTCACCAAATCCAAGGGGAGTTGGAGCAATCCCAAACTCAGTTGCAACAAACCCGAGGGGAGTTGGAAACCTCCCAAACTCAGTTGCAACAAACCCGAGGGGAGTT
>NZ_JAYFER010000649.1:0-272 GCF_055795065.1 Lyngbya sp. CCY1209 | reverse complement strand
CAGCCAATATTACAGTGACGGTGGAAAATACCGCCCCCACGGCTACTAACGATACCGCCGCCACGGCGCCGGGAACCCCCGTTACCTTCAACATCACCGACAACGATAGCGACAGCGAAAATAATCTCGACCCGAGTACGGTGGATTTAGACCCGGATACGCCGGGACAGCAAACCAGCTTCGCGGTGGAGGGTGAAGGAACCTATAGCGTTGATACTGAAGGAAATGTCACCTTCACTCCCGAAGAGGGGTTCATAGGAGAAGCCACCCCC
>NZ_JAYFER010000648.1:0-15908 GCF_055795065.1 Lyngbya sp. CCY1209 | reverse complement strand
CGAGGAAGAACCCCAACACCGAGTCACCATTCAACCCTTCCTGATGGGCAAATACCCCATCACCCAGGCCCAATGGAGGCGGGTGGCGAACTGGCCCAAACTTCGGCGAGATCTCGATCCCGACCCGGCAATTTTTAAAGGAAACAATCGACCAATTGAACAAGTTTCATGGTATGATGCGATCGAGTTCTGCGCCCGACTTGCAAAAGCCACTCAAAAGCCCTATCGCCTGCCCAGCGAAGCCCAGTGGGAATATGCCTGCCGTGCCGGAACCACGACCCCTTTCCACTTTGGAAAAACCCTCAGCACTGACATCGCCAATTATGATGGCAATTACACCTACGGCTCGGGTGTAAAAGGTGTCTACCGCAACGAAACCACACCCGTCGGTCATTTCCAAGTTGCCAATGCCTTTGGCTTATATGATATGCACGGGAACGTTTGGGAGTGGTGCGCCGACCCCTGGCATGAGAACTATAATGGTGCGCCCTCGGATGGGCGAGTCTGGGATGAGAATGATAATGATTATCAAGTCTATGACATTGATGTTTTAGTCAATCTTTTGAAGACATCAAAAAGCCGAGTGCTCCGCGGCGGTTCGTGGGGCAGCAATCCTGAAAACTGCCGCTGTGCCGACCGCTACTGGTACGGCCCGGGCTCCCTCGGCAACTACAGCGGTTTTCGCGTCTCCTGTCGGCCCCCGAAGACTCTTTCCCCTTAGCTCTTTTTTCCTTTTGCCCTTTGCCCTGTTTTCATTATACCCTTTTTTTGCGAGCGTAGCGAGCTTTTTTTTATTTTTTTTTAATTACCCCTGTCCCCACCTCCTTGCGGTAGTTTATATAATAGTTTCTCTCGCCCTCACCCCCTTCGGCAAGCTCAGGGCATCGCCCAATCCCTCGCCCAGGATTGGGAGAGGGGAGAAAAGCCCCGACACCGAAAAGAAACCGGGTTTCTACCAAAGTTGTTCTTTTCTCACCTAATTGTCTCCTAGAAACCCGGTTTCTACCCCCCACCGATATCGTTAAGAAACCGGGTTTCTACGAAAGTTGTTCTTTTCTCACCCGATCGCTTCAAAGAAACCCGGTTTCTATCAAATGTCGATTTCCTGCGGCGCGATCGCGATCGCCCTATCCCCCTCCTGAAAAATATAATTAGCCGGATTAATTTGAATCTCCGCCCCGGGGCGATCGACGGCAATTAAAATAGCGTTATAATTCTGTTTGAGCAGGATCAGGACATCAAAAAACGACTGTCCCACCCACTCTTCTTGAATCGGAAAACGATAAAACTGATTTCCCCGCTGGTGGGTTAACAGTTCCGTAAATAACCGCATCAAACCGTGATTGAGGGCCGCCTGAGCCAATAAAAAGGCGCTGTGTTCTTCGCTGACAACATAGGCGTTGACGTGGCCGAGTTCCAAGTGAGAACCATACTCGCGGTTGATCAACTCCGCGCAGGTGTAGACGTTCGGATTGAGTTTCTCCGCCGTCAGTGCCGCCAGTATGGTGCGAGCGTCGGCATCCTGTTCACTGCGGCCGTGGCTTTTATCTGCCAAAATAATGCAGGTATTCGCTCGCCGGATGCCCGCTTTTTCCAAAACGCTAACTTTCGTAAAATCGTCGTTGAGAAACCGAACGATCGCCCGCAGATCCGGATCGATAATGGTATGGTCGGAGTCGATAAAAGCGATGACTACGATGGGAGCCGTGTCATTTTTTCGCGCCGCCCGATACTCCCGGACGATGATTTCCGCCTTCCGGTTCCAGCCACAAATAATCGTGTGTCCGCTCAATTCGTCGAAATCCATTTGGGACTCCTGCCTTCTCAACCGCTCCACCATCAACGCCGATACCGTCCCCGTAAACATCACAAATAAGGTGACGTTCATGAACATGAACAAAACCGCCAGCAAGCGACCCCCGAGGGACAATGGCGGGCCAGGAATCGGTTCCCCCGCGAACAGGGAATAGATGCTGTACCAAAAGGCTTCCTCCAAATTGGTGACATCCGGGTTGCCGGGGCGCTCGAAGGTGAGCATGGCGACGCTGCCGAACACCACCGTCAGCAATAGCATTTCAATGATAATGATATATTCGGGGAATCCCCGGCGCAAAAAATAGGGCAGCGATCGCGTGTTCCGATTCAACAACCGCAACAATCGCACAATCCGCAACAATCGCAACCCGATAATCACCCGAAACTGTCGCAATCCCGGCGCGATCGGCAACAGCGAGATCAAGTCTAATTTGTATTCTCTCAAAAACCGCCGCGAGTTAGAAGAACCGAGCGATCGCAGTCCCAGTTCGATGGCAAAAATTACCGTCACCCAGCGGTTGATCGACTCAAACGTTTCTAATTGCGGAGAATTCGGTGGTAGGGTGAGTTCCGCCAACGTCAACCCCACCGACAGCAAAATCAGCAGACTGACAATGAGATCCGCCAAAGGATGGCGGAGAAGGGGTTTAAGGTGCGATCGCCAATCTGCATTGTTCAACGTCCCGTCCGTCTCTGGAATCGAAGGTTTCCAATCTCCAGGATAATTAATAATTAATTATTAATTTAGCCCCCGACTCCCAACTCCCGACTCCCGACTCCCGATTTAGTCCCCGGGAAGCCATGTTTATCCATCGAGCTCCCCGGGGTGGTGATAATGATAGGGCGACGAATCTGTTAATCAGCCAAACTATCGAGACTGAGGGGGACAATATCGCCGTGTACGGTCAACCCGAGCAACATCGGCGCGCCCGGTTGAATAATTTCGCCCGTCAGGACGCAGCGTTCTTCCTGTTGAGCCGTGGCGGAAAAGCTGGCGCGGATCTCCTCTCTGGAAAATTGGGGTCTGTAGTCTCCGGATTTTTGTTGTACATAGTTCCACAGGATATCTCGGATCAGAGCTTGGTAGCCTTTATTTTTGGCCAAGCCCTTCAGTCTATCCTTCAACTCCCGTTCCAAACGGATGCTGGTCACTTCCATATCGGTGGTTGAAGTCCGAGGTAAGGTGTACATAATTTTTTCTCCTCAAGGGTAGACATTGCTGTAATACTTAGTGTAGTATAAACAAAGCTAGATTGAAAGTATCAGTTGAGGTTTCGCTTGGACGTGATAGAACCCCGTTTCCCACGCCACCACAGCCCTCGCGCCAGCCATCCCCAAGGTTGGAGTGGCGTTTGCTGTGGCGATTTGGGCATCCCCTCCGACGGGGCGGCCCGGATGGGAGACAATGGGGATATCTATTTTCTGTCATCGGTTCAACCCGAATCCCTCGGTTTGACCGCCAATCTGCGGGAAGCAGATTTCAATTTCCAGATCGAAAGCGGGAGGTACAGGCGCAGCGCTGCCGTACCGACATAAAAGGAAAACACAGTTTTTGTGACCCGACCCCCGCTTCCATCTTCCACGAGGCGGGGGTTTGTGAGTTTGGGGGAGTCGGGAGTCGGTATTAGGGAGTCGGGAAACCGGCTATGAGTTCTCAGCCGTCGGCAATCGACCAGAACGCTGAATACTTGAAAGCCAATCTTTCCCCACACCCCACCGAGCACACCCCACACCCTTTAAAAAACTGTTTTTGATTGTGGAGTAATAGCCGTGACCAGCACGACGGATGTATTGAGTCAGAATGTGGTGGTTTTCTCCAAAAACTACCTGCCCATGAACCGCGTCAATATCAAGCGGGCGATCGCACTTTTGGTGACGGGCCGGGCCGAGCCGTTGGATGCGAGCGATCGCACCTCGGGATGGATGGTCCGCTCCCCCAGCGTCGCCCTGCGGGTGCCGGAGTGCATCCGCCTGACGGTGGCCGGACACGAACGCATCTGGAAAGTTCCCCCCGCCAACCGCCGGGAAATCCTGCGCCGGGACAACCACACCTGTCAGTATTGCGGCAGCACCAAAAAACTGACAATCGACCATGTGATCCCCCGCGCCCAGGGGGGAAGCCACACCTGGGATAACGTCGTCGTAGCCTGCTCCCGCTGCAACGCCTTCAAAGGCAACCGCACCCCGGAAGAGGCTAGGATGCCCTTACGCACCAAGCCGAAAGCCCCGTTGCATCCGGTGGTGTCCTTTGCGGAACAGTTCTGGCGAAATCATCCGACGTGATCTCATGTCCGCTCAAATAGTTTTTATAAAAACTATTTTCGGACTCTGAAAATCACAAATTGATAGAATTGCTGATTTTCCGGACTTGATAGGAATCCCAGGTCCGGCGCGGGGAAACGGACGGCGATCGCGATATAGCAATCGGCACTCAGCTTTCAGCCATCAGCAAAGGTTAAGTGTCTGTCATTGACCGGTTTCGAGATTTTCGGATGTCCTGAGGGTCATGGCGATCGCAATATCTGGCATGAATCGCCATTTCCCTTCCTATCGATCATCGATTGAAGATGATTGGGGAGTGGGTTCGGTCAAAAAATTCGATCTGATATCACCGTCCATGTTTCATTTTTCATGTTTCATTTTTCATTTCCCCGCGCCCAGCGCTATCAATTGGAGTCTCGCGACTTGACCCGAGCGTGAAAAGGAAGCGATAATTCATGTTGAAGTTAATTTACACTGAAGCGGCTTTTCACCTGGAGCGTCTGACCCACTCTCCGGAACAGATCGTCGCCCAGCGAGCTACCCTCGCGATGCGCGTCGGCGAGAGCATCTGCATCGAACCCAGTTCGGCGGCGTTCCTGTTGCCCCGAAATTTGCCCGCGATCGCCCTTTTAGAAGAAACGGTACAAAACCGTAACTCGGACGCGATCGCCCTGTGTGTCGCCGACGAAGACTCCCTGGAAGTCAGCCTCACCGGAACCTGGATCTCAGCGGACTACGCCGAAGATCACGGCATCTTCGTCACCGTTTTGAGCGATCGCGCCGAACGACTCCTCGAACAGTTGTGGCGGCAAACCTACGCCGGGGCGTCGGTCAGGGAATAGGGGAAGAATTGACAATTGATCATTGATAATTGACAATTAATTAGCCTTCTCCCGACTCCCTAATACCGCCCCTACCCCGCGCTGTCCCGGACTTCCTCCAGGTGGGCGAAGCGATCGCCATCGATCTGGATGTCGAGTTCGGGTTCGGTGGCGAAGCCGGTGGTGCGATCCACCCGGCCCAGGTAAATCGGTTCGGAAACCCCCGGTTCGGGGTGGACGATAGTCCGCACCCGGATCGTCAGGGGTTGTTGGCCGGCGCCCCCCCGGCCCGGAGAATAGAGGTCGGCGGCGGCCTGTTGCAGGGTGGCTTCGAGTTGGGAAGCGGTGATGTCCGGGGCTACAGCGATCGCAATCTGGCGGGCGCCGTCGTCGAAAACCCGGGTGTAGCGCACCGCCCCCGGAATTTCCGTGCGCTGAAACAGCCCCAAACCCAAGGCAAACACTCCCGCCGTCAGGACGCCGGTAAACGCCGTGACTCCCACGAGTCGAAAGCGCGGCCCCCACTTAAAAATAAACGCCAATACGGTCAACCCAGCCAAAGCCAGGGTAGCAAAACCGATCCACTTGGAATAATCGAGCAGTTCAGCAGTTGTCAACATCGTTCCTTTGATTATCTGGGCTTTTATCCTGACATCGATGGCAACCGCCCAATTGATGAGAACATCATCGCGGGCGGTTGACCTGAAGCTGATAGCTAAAAGCTGAAAGCTGAAAGCTATACCACCCTTGAGCCTATCAACTTTTTCGACCGATCAGAAAATAGGCGGTCATTTTTCCCTTGCTTTTCACCTCGATGACGCCGCGTTCCTCGAATTGATATTTGTCCCGCAGACGCTCGTAAGTAGCCGCCGTGACTTGAATTTTCCCCGCCACGCCGTGGGACTCCATGCGGTTGGCGGTGTTGACCGTATCGCCCCACAGGTCGTAGGCAAATTTTCGGGTGCCGATCACCCCAGCCTCCACCGGGCCGGTATTGATGCCCATCCGCATCTGTAGGGGTTGCCCCGGTTTAAGGCTGAAGTCGCCGACGATCTGTTGCATTTCCAGGGCCATTTCGGCGATCGCCTCGGCGTGGTCGGGGCGGGGGGTGGGCAGTCCCCCCACCACCATATAGGCGTCGCCGATGGTTTTGATCTTTTCGAGTTCGTAGCGTTCGGCCAACTCGTCGAAGACCGAAAAAATTTGGTTGAGAATTTCCACCAACTCGGAGGGGGATAAATTGGCGGAGAGTTTGGTAAAATTCACGATATCCGCGAACAAAACCGTCACGTCCGCGAAGCTGTCGGCGATGGTGCTCTCCCCCTGTTTCAACCGGGCGGCGATCGGCGCGGGGAGGATGTTGAGCAGCAACTGTTCGGACTTCTCCTGTTCGGCGGCCAGTTTTTTCAGGTAAGCCTGCTCCTGGTCCCGCAGCCGCTTTTTCTCCAGGCAGGCGTTGATCCGCGCCCGCAGCAACACGGGGTTGAAGGGTTTGGAGAGGTAGTCCTCGGCGCCGAGTTCGATGCAGCGGACGATGCTCTCGATGTCGTTGACCGCCGAAATCATGATCACCGGGATGTAGCGGAGGGCGGGGTCGGCTTTGAGGGTTTCCAGGACTTGGTAGCCGTTCATCTGGGGCATCATGATATCGAGCAGCACCAGGTCGAGGGGGGTCGATCGCATCAACTCCAGGGCCTCGAAGCCGTTCGAGGCCACCAGGACATCGTAACCTTGTCGTTTCAGACGTCGGACGAGCAGGTCCCGATTGACTTCATTATCATCGACGATCAACACACGATCCGGGTCAGCGTTCATCTAAAACTTATAATTTCACAGCTCAGTATCTTAAACGGGAGAACAGTCGCAGACCAGGAAATTGTTGCCGAGAGTCTTTGACCACCGTCGGGCGGAGCGTCACCGTACACCGTCCCGCCATCGAATCACCCAGCCGCGTTTGTGTTGTCGAGGGTTTGGGGAATTTCGTCGCGTCTCACCGCCCGTGAGTTCTGGCGATCGGCTTTCGGCTTTCCGCTTTCAGCAAAGGTTAAGAGCCCATCTATGGAAAGGTTTCGGGATTTTCAGACCTCCGAACCGCCCGGTCGATCGCGATCGACGAAATGCACGGACTCCATGTGCCCTGACACTGGATGCCGTCTCCACCGACGGCCAATCCACCGGGGTGCGATCGCCCAGATGGCGCCCAAATGATAACACAACCGGCCCCCCCAATGCCAGTCCGGCGGGGGTTTCCGGGGGGCGAGTTCAGGGGGTCGCCCCCTTTTTGATGTGGGTTTCGATTTTTTCCAACAGGCGGGGGAACTCCACCGGTTTGGTGTCGTAATCGTCGCAGCCGGCGGCCAGACACTTTTCGCGATCGCCGGCCATCGCGTGGGCCGTCAGGGCGATGACGGGAATTTCCTGGGTTTTGGCGTTGGCTTTGATCTCCCGCGTCGCCTGCCACCCATCCATCACCGGCAAACTCATGTCCATCAAAATCAAATCCGGCATCAGGGACTCGGCGAGTTCCACCCCCCGGGCGCCGTCCTCCGCGATCGAGACATCGTAACCCTTGCGGGTCAGGCGTCGTTTGAGCATATCCCGGTTCATTTCATTATCTTCCACGAGTAGAATCTTAGCCATGATCCGATAAATTTAAGGTTGAAAATTAGAAGTTGGGATTGAGACACGGAGCTTTAAAAGCCGGATTGATGAACACTCGCACTGACGATCGCATGGATGTCGCCGAGCAAATTCTCCCGGCTGTAACTTCCCTTTTGCAAGATCTGCTCCACGGAACCCTTAAGTCGCGATCGCTCGGCCGGGGTCAGCTCAACGGCCGTAATCACGACGATCGGCAAATTTCCGGAGGCCGGCATCTGTCTGAGTTCGTGAATCAACTCGAAGCCGTCCATGTTGGGCAGGATCAAATCCAACAGCATCAAATTGGGGACGTCGCCCCGCAGCCGTTCCAGGGCAGCCACCCCGTCTTCCGCCTCGTCGATCTGCCACCCCTCGGCCTCCAAGATCCCTTTTAACATCTCTCGGGTCGCCCGATCATCATCGACGACCAAAATTCGGCCGGGGGAGCTGGGGAGGGTTGAGCGGTCGGGCGGACGTCGGTACCGGTTCAGGAGAGTGACGAGGCGCTGGCCATCGACGGGCTTGAGCAGGTAGTCGGATGCCCCCAGGGTAAATCCCCGACTCTTGTTCTCGACAAAGGATAGCACGACGACCGGGATATCCGCGAGTTCCGGGTCGGCCTTCAGGGTGGAGAGGACGGCCCACCCGTCCCAACTCGGCATCATGATGTCGAGGGTGATGACGTCGGGCCGCAATTGCCGAGCCAAATCCAACCCCCGCTCCCCACCAGCCGCCGTTTCCACCTGAAATCCCCCGTGCACCAAAGTCCGGGCGATCAGATCCCGGGACACCGGGTCGTCATCGATCACCAACACGGTTCCCGACGTCGGTTCGGGTGCGAGGATGTCGGACCCGTCCGCTTCCCGGCCGACCTCCGCCTCCGCCGCGGCGAGAGGTGCGCCGTCGCCGATCGCCTCAGAGGCCTCCTCCACCCCGGCGGGCAAGGTGGCGGTGAAGGTCGATCCCACCCCCAATTCGCTCTCCACGCGGATGTGGCCCCCCATCATCTCGCAGAACCGCTGGCTGATGGCCAGTCCCAACCCCGTGCCGCCGTAGCGTCGCGTCGTCGAGGCGTCGCCCTGGGTGAAGGGTTGAAACAGTTGCGCCTGCTGTTCGCGACTCATACCGATCCCCGTATCCCGCACGCAAAATTGGACGGCGGCGTCCGCCCCGTCGTCACGGCGGCGGACCTGCAACTCGATGGTGCCGTCGGTGGTGAACTTGGCCGCGTTGCTGAGGAGGTTGAGCAAAATCTGGCGCACTTTGGTGACGTCGGCATACATGGTGCCGATGTCGTCGGTGCACTCGACGGTGAGGAGATTGTTATTTTTTTTCACCAGGGGTTGAGCCGTGGCCAGGACGCTCTCGACCAAACTGGAAATCTCGAAGGGTTCCAGGTACAAATCCATCCGCCCCGCTTCGATTTTGGAAATATCCAGGATGTCGTTGATCAGGGTCAAAAGGTTGCGTCCGGCGGTGCAGATGCGGTTCAAATCCGGCACCAGGTCTTCGTACCCCAACTCCTCCGCCTCCTCGGACAGAATTTCGCTGTAGCCGATGATGGCGTTGAGGGGAGTTCGCAACTCGTGGCTCATGTTGGCCAGGAACGTGCTCTTGGCGCGGTTCGCCATTTCGGCGGCTTCCTTGGCCCGTTCCAGGGCCTCTGCGGCCCGCTTGCCTTCGGTGATGTCCTCCACGGTCCCCTCGTAGCACACCAGTTGTCCGGCACCGTCGAAGACCGCCCGGGCGTTTTCGGAAATCCAGATGGTCGTCCCGTCCTTGCGGTACACTTGGGACTCGAATCCCGACACCGCGCCCCGGGCGGCCATCGCCGCGATAAATTCGTCCCGTCGGCCGGGGCGGACGTAGAGCTGCCGGCCGATGTCGGCTAGGGTTTCGATCAGCTCCCGGGCGGAGTCGTAGCCGAGGATGCGGGCCAGGGCGGGGTTGGCGCTGATGTAGCGCCCGTCCGGGGTGGTCTGGCAGATCCCCTCGGCTGCGTTTTCAAAGATGCTGCGGTACTTGGCTTCGGTCTGCCGCAGGACTTCTTCGGTGCGGCGCCGTTCGATGGTGTTGGAAAACATTTCCCCGACCATCTTCAACAGGGCGATGCTGTCGGAGGAGCCGGTGTAGAGGGAGTGCAGGCAGTCGAAGCGGAGAAACCCGACCAGGGACTTGCGGCAGACCAGGGGGATGATGGTCAGAAATCCCAGGTTTTGCAGGGCGTTTTCCGGGTTGTCGCTGTCGCCCGATGCTAACCGGGCGCGGGCGTGAAACTGCTCCAGGTATTGCAAATCCGCCATCCCTTCCGGGGAGATGTCCGGGGCGGACAGGTGGATGGTTTTGAACTGGTTTAGGTAGGAGGCGATCCAGGGGACGTCGGCGGGGTCGAGTCGGGCGGAGCTGGATTGGAGGCGGTTGGAGATCGTCGCGATCAACTCCGAGGTTTGGGAACTCGGGGTCGGGAAGGTGTCGGATTCGGCGTCCGGGGACATCACGGTGGAGCGCCAGTCGTAGAGGGATTTCATCTGGCTCTCGGCGTCGGAAAACAGGTAAATGTAGCTGCGATCGACGCCGATGAAGGTACTGATTTTTTGGAGCGCCTGCTGGATGCCGGCGTCGATTTCGTCGGTGTTGAGGCTGATGAAGTAGGTGGAGAGGTTGGTGATGAGCTGTTCAAATTCCACCCGATGTTGCAGGGCTTTTTCGACCCGCTTGCGCTCGGTGATGTCCCGGAAACTCCAGACCCGCCCCACCAGTTTTTCCCCCACTTTGGAGGGGTGGGAGTAGACCTCGAAAATCCGCCCGTCTTTGAATTCGACCACGTCGTAGGTGGGGATGTGGGGTTCGGCAGACAACTGCATGACGGTTTTGAGGAACCGGGGCGGATTTTTTAATTGTCGGAGGACGAAGGCTAGGGTGGAGTGGTTCTGGGCGGGGACGAGCATCAGGTCGGGGATCTCCCACATTTCCACGAATTTTTGGTTGAAGTGGCAGACCCGGCCGTTGCGGTCGAGGGCGAGGATGCCGGCGTCGGTGGAGTCGAAGGTGGCCTGGAGCATGGAGAGCGATCGCGCGGCCTCCTGTTCGGCCTGGTGGCGGTCGGTGATGTCGAAAAAGATCAGCACCGCCCCCACGCATCGGTCATTGTCGATGATGGGGTTGATCACGTAGGACACCGGCAGAACGAGTCCAGACCGGCAGATAAATTGGGCGTCGCTGGATTTGATCGGTTGCAGGGGGACGTTCGAGTCAGGGGTTTCGTCGGGGCGCGGTCGGAATTGGGCGGGGAACCCTTTCAGGTGGGGGGCAACCCGTTCAAAGAACTGTCGTTTTTTGAGTTCGGACTCGGACCACCCCAGCAGCCGCCGGGCCTCGGGATTCATCGACAGCAGATTCCCTTCCCGGTCTAGGATGCACAGTCCGGCCCCGAGGGAGCCGATCACGGCCTGCAGGCGATCGCGTTCGGCTTGCCAGAGGGTTTCGGACTCCCGCCGCTGCCGCTCGTAGATCTGCAACATTTCCCGGGAGGAGATCGTCAGCGATCGCTCCACCAAATACCGCTCCCGGTCCGCCGATTCGTAGTTGCGGCTGATGTGCTCCAACAGGTTCCGCCAAGCTTCCCCATCTGTGGGCGGTCGGTCTGCCCGGAGGTTGAGCCGTTTCAGTTGACGCTGGAGCAGGGGGTGCATCATGGTCGGTGTGGTGTGTGCGCGTAGGGGTTCTCCGGGTGCAATCTTCGCGGGGGTTTCGGATCGATGTCGGGCGGATGGCGGCGGCCGGGCCCGGCTACCCGATTCAATCGGATGCTTCCTGAATGGCGATCGCGGTCAGGGTTTGATTCTGGAGCCGACAGACGGCGATCCGGCCGTGGGGGGCTAATTCCCCGTCGCCGTGCCGATTGGCTGGGAGTGCCCTTGCAGTTCATCCAGTGTAGCCTCAAGTTCTTCTTCTGTCCGTTCGCCGAGGACTATCCACCGCCCCGACCCCCTGATCGCGATCGCCAGGGTGGGCAAACCGGGTTGAATTTTCTGGGAACCGCCGCCGGGGGCGTCCCGCTGTTCTACCGGGGGTGGGCTGTTGTGGCGGGCGACCGGGGCCGCGGCGATCGCCCTGTCGATCAGCCGCATCGAGTCATCTTCCGTGAGTTTCATGGGGTGCGCTCGGGTGTCGGGTCGGAATTGGGGGGGCGTCGGGCGGGGACTTCCGGCATCGGGACGATCGCCAGTTGCCGTTCGGCCGAGCGTTTCGGCTCCAAATACAAGTTCTCCACCAGGGCCGCCACACCGGCGAACCAGGGGGGGACGATCAGGGCCCCGATGATCCCCAAAACCTGCACCCCCGCCAACACGGACAGCAGTTGATAGAGGGGGTGGACGCCCACGGACGACCCCACCAGCAGGGGGTCGAGGACGTAGGTTTCCAGGTTTTGCAGGATCACGTAGAGTAGAAGCACCCACACGAACAACCAGCCCCCCTTGGCTAGGGCGACCACCAGGGCGGGGATCGCCCCCAAGATGGGGCCGAGGAAGGGGATCAAATTGGTCACGCCGGCGATCGCTCCCAAACCGACGGCGAATTCCCGCAGCCCCAAAAATCCCAGGGCGGTGGTGATCGTCACCCCCAAAATACCGGAGACGATCAGCCGTCCCCGAATGTAACTGCCCATGCGACGACTCACGGGTTCGGCGAGTGAGGCGAGGCGATCGTTCCAGGGGGCGGGAAAGAGCTGCACGACGCTGTTGACGAGGGTCTTGCTGTCGGCGACCATGTAGCCGGAGACGAACAGGGCTAAAATCAAGCTGAACACTCCCCCCACGATCCCCCGGGTGATGCCGTAGGAGCGCAGCAGCAGTTGTTGGGAGGAGCGGATCACCCAGTTGGTCAGGGATTGGGTATCGACGAGGCGATCGATCAGGGCGGGGGTGTCTTCCCCCAGGCGGCTGGCGATGTTGCTGACGAGATCGACGATCCGTTCGGCGAACAGCGGCAACTGGCGCACCAGCAGACCGATCTGATCGACGACGCTCGGCCCGATGAGCAGGCCGAACCCGGTCAGTCCGGCGATCAGGGTCAAATAGACGAAGATGACCGCCAGCCAGCGGGGCATTTTCATCCCCTGCGCCCAATCCACCAGCGGCACGATGGAAGATGCCAAGACCACGGAAATCATGATCAGGACGATCAGTCCCTGGAGTTGGGAGAGTAAAACCAACACCAAGACGGCGCCGACGACGAGTAAGATGTTCGACAGGGAAAGGGTGATCCGCCTGTCGGGTGGGGTGGGTTTTTGATCGCTCATGGGATCGTCATTTTTATCGGTTGAGGACGGTCGGGGGTGGAAGGCGGTCTGTCGGCGGCTCCCGATGATGGCTCGGACGGGATCTGGAATTTCCCGGACTTCGCACCACCGCCGGAACAGGTCGATTCTAACATAGAATGAAGTTCGGTTTCGGCGACGGAGTAGATCGGCAAAATAGCCGGAGATTTAACCCGCTTTATTCGGTCATTGACAATAATAACAACGCCCGACTTACATGGCAATCTCACGATGTCGATCGCGGCTGGATTTTTCCCGTTTTGACGGCGACATCCCCCAACTTTATTGGATTGAAAAAACGGCGGGATTGAGGGGGATTTCCCGACTCCCGATTCCCGACTCCCGATTCCCGACTCCCGATTCCCGACTCCCGATTCCCGATTCCCGACTCCCGACTCCCGATTCCCGACCGCCGAAGCCGGGGATGTCATGCTATATGATGGCAGGGATGCGATCGCCCCCCCGCAACCCGAAGAAAACCCCCATCCACTGTTTGTCCATGCGAATTCACGTTGAAGGCTGGCCGTTTCGACCCCACGCTTACGCCTGCGCCACCGATTTTCTGCTCCGAGAAATGGCGAAGCGCCCGGATCTGGCGGTTTCCTACCAAACCGGCGCGGCGGCGGAGCGCGATCGCGACCCGATTTTGACCGAGTTCGACCCGGACTTCCCAACCCTCTGCGAGAGATTTTCCCCCCGCCAGGGCAAAGCCGACATCACCCTGCGAATTTCCGAAACCCCCAATTTTGCGCCGGCCGACTCCCGCCGCACCGGCATCGCGATCGCCCCCCGCTGGGGAACCCTGGCCGACTCGCCCCCCCCAAATTCGACCCTTTCCCCCGACGTCACCCTCATCACCCCCTCCCAGTGGTCCCGGGACGGGCTGCTGCGCCGGGGCATCCCCCCCCGCCAGATCGCCGTCATCCCGCCGGGAGTGGACCCCGAAATCTTCAAACCCGCCACCCCGGAACGGCGCGCCGAACTGCGCGCTACCCTCGACTGGGACTATTATTTCGTCTTCCTCCACGTCGGCGACCTGGGAAGTGCCGGCGGGGTGCGCCCCCTCCTGAAAGCCTTCGCGGCGGTGGTGGAAGCATACCCCCACGCCCGACTGGTGTTGAAAGGCACCCACCCGCAACAGTCCGAAAATGCCTTGCTCGAAGCCTGCCGGGACATCCTCGACGACAAAGAGGCGCGGCGGGTGCAGCCGAGGTTGGCGTTTGTCGGCGACACCCTCTCCTTCGGGGGGCTGGCGACACTCTACCAGGCCGCGGATGCCTGCGTCTCCCCCGACGTGGCACCGGGGATGGGTCTGCCGATTTTGGAAGCCGGTGCCTGCGGCCTGCCGATTATTTACACGGCCGGAAGTCCCGCCCAGGACTGGACGCACCCGGATTTTGCCCTGCCGATTTTGAGTCAGTTTCGCACGTTGGTCACGAATTGCCAAACACGCTTTTTGCTGCACCCGGACTGGGAACATTTGGCGGCATTGATGAAACAGATGGTCGAACAGCCGGAATTGGGGACGATGGCGCGGGAATTGGTGCCCCAATTTGTCGCCGGACGGTTCACTTGGAAACACTGCCTCGATCGCATTTTGGACTGTCTCGACCCGGAAAAACCGGCGGTCAACCCGGCTCCTATTCTTTCCCCGCAAAAATCCTCCTATCAAATGGTTGTGGAAGGGTGGCGATCGATCCCCCATTCTTACGCTTTAATTAACAGCCACCAATTGTTGGAACTGAAAAAGCGATCGCGCCTGGAACTATTCCATCGGGATATGCCCTATGTTACGGAAGACTGGAAACCCAGCCCGGGCTTATTTTCCCCAGAAGAAGAGGAGATATTAGATAACTTGCCGCAACCCCCGGAAAATCTCGAAGCCGACATCACATTGCGGATGTACTGCCCGTTTAATTTGGCATCTTCTAACAGCAAAAAAACGGCGGTCTTCGGGTGTACGGAATGGGGCATCGTCCCCCAAACGATTTTGCGGGGCATGGGCATCAAATCTTTTCGGGAAGCCCACCTCAATTCCGACAGTATAATTATCACCGCTTCGGAATGGTCGCGGCGGGGATTTCTCAACAGCGGCGCGGTGCCGGAACGGGTGGCGATCGTGCCGCTGGGATTCGATCCCAAAGTCCACCATCCGCCGACCGAAGATGAACGGAATAGCCTGCGAAAAAAATTCGGCTGGGCGGATCATTTTGTCTTCTTAAATATCGGCGTTATGTGGAACGAACGGCAGGGCATCAGTCGGCTTTTAAAGGCATTTGTAACCGTCGCAGATCGCCACCCGGAAGCCAAGTTAATTTTGAAAGGTAGGGATGCCATTTTCCCCTCGAAAGACTCGATTAAAAAGGCGACAAAATACGCCCTGACCGATGCGGAAATCGAATTCATTCGCCCCAGAATGCGCTACATCGGCGAGAACTTTTCGGCAGCGGAAATCGCCCAACTCTATCAGGCGGCGGATGTCTACGTTTCCCCCTATTCTGCGGAGGGATTCAATATGCCGGTTTTGGAAGCGATCGCCTGTGGAACCCCCGTCATCTGCACGAAAGGCGGTCCGACGGACGAATTTGCCCGCCCGGAATTTAGCCTGCAAATCGAAAGCAAACTCAGACAATTCCGCGATCGCGAAGGGGATATAAAATTCTATCTCGAACCGCAAAACAGCCACCTGATCGACCTGATGGAAATGGCAATAAAAGCGCCCGATTTAAAACAAAAAGTGCGCCAGTTCGGAACCCCATTTGTCAGGGAAAACTTCACCTGGTCAAAAGTGTGCGATCGGCTTTTGGAGGTTGTGTTGAGTGGGGAATAAATTTGAAAAATATCTGGCCTCCAAACCCCCAATTCTGGGGGCTTTGATTCTTGATTACCGGCCCCCAAACCCCCAATTCTGGGGGCTTTGATTCTTGATTACCGGCCCCCAAACCCCCAATTCTGGGGGCTTTGATTCTTTATATCAGATCCGGTTATCCCCTCCTAAACCTCCCCAATCATCTTCAGATGATTTGAGCTATTAGCTTGGGAATTGATTC
>NZ_JAYFER010000647.1:0-72668 GCF_055795065.1 Lyngbya sp. CCY1209 | reverse complement strand
CAGTTAAGGCGATAGCTGGTCAGCTACCTGAAGGGGAGGGCACGAAGCCCCCGTGCTTCAGCCGGGGGTGCTGACCCGGCTCGTTACCCGACAATTTCCGTCAGTTTTGAACCCGACTGGAAATTGTTACGAACCCTCATTCTTTTCGGTAAAGGCTCGTCTTTTGCAATCCTTTATTATTGTATAGAATTTCAGAGATGGACTCAACCCCCCCCCCGACACTTTTAGCAAAACTTAAGATTTCCCCGCCGGGGAGGCGGAGAGGGTGTCGCCCGATTTTTCCGGGGCGGGGGGTTCAACTCCGATCTACAAATGCCCGTCGAAAAAAAATAAAATCTTTCTGGTATTGCCGTATACCGATTTTCGGCGACAGTACAATTGAGCTACCTTGCCACTCGGGGCACAAGAATAAAGATGCGATCGGAAAACGACAGTTATCACCGCGAGTGCAATAAAATTTTCACGTCAGCCACACGAGAGGTCCGGACAATGGAAAATGAAACCAATCCCTGGAGCGACATGGCCAATCAATGGGTCAAAACCTGGACGCAGACGGGGACGGAAATTTGGAAAGGCTGGTTCGACACCATGAACGCCTCCCTCACCTCGGGGACGGACGAAAACGGCCAGTCGGCATCGGGGTTCGCCGCCGGCCAGATGGCACAAAATCAAGCCGCATTGATGCACTTCCTGCAGTTCTCCTTTGAAGCCTGGAAAGATCTTTTACCCCAAGTCGAATCCGGTGCTAACTGGCAGGAAACCCTCGACAACTACTCCCGACAGGTCCGCCAACAAATCGAAGACTTCGCCGCCGGCCCGCGCAAATTAACCGAAAGCACGACGGGGTTATGGAAACTCTACGTCGGACAGATGCAGAAGTTTGGCCAGACCTGGATGAACTACACCGGCGCCGCGACGGTCCCCTTCAGCTCGGCGATGATGGGAAAAAGCGAGGCCCTCATTGAACTCAACAACCTCTATTGGGACCAACTCTATCAACCCACCTTCGGCACCGTTCTCCAGAGTCCGATGCTGGGGGTAAGTCGGGAGTTGAACGGCGCCGTGCTCCGCCACTTCCAAGCCTGGACTGACTTCTACCGGGCCAGCAACGATTATCAGGTCGTCCTCGCCGATATCCAGGTTCGCGCCTTCGGGAAGTTGATGGAAGAACTGGCCTCCCGCGCCAGCAAGGGGGAAAAAGTCGAAAGCTGGCGGCAGTTTCAGCAGTTGTGGAGCGTCACCATCGACGATGTTTTCGAGGAAACTTTCTGCTCGGAAGATCAGCTCAAAATTCGCGGCCGGTTCATCAATTCCCTCAACGCCTACCGCGTCGAGCAGCAAAAGTTGATGGAAATTTGGATGGGATCGCTGAATTTGCCCCTCCGCAGCGAAATCGACGAAATGCACAAGACCATTTACGAACTTCGCAAAGAGGTGAAATCTCTGAAAAAACAATTGGCGAATACGTCGGATTCCGAATCCGGAGAGGTGGCGAGTTCGAGTTGAGAGAAAAAAATTCCGAATCTTTCCCTCATTGACCTGACTCAATTTATTGTCGAGTTCAATTTGTTTTTGCTTGGAGGACATCAAGCCATGCTGCCGTTTGCATTGCAGATGGGTCTGGAAGACCTGACCCAGGAATACACCGACCTGACGGAAAAGATCGTCCACGGGATGGACAACCTCACCAGCTTGAAGGAGGAGGATATCGTTGTCGGCGTCACCCCCCGGGAGGCGGTCTACCAGGAAGATAAGGTGACGCTCTACCGCTTTGAATCGAAGGTGGAAAATCCCTTTCCGGTGCCGCTGCTGATCGTTTACGCTTTGGTGAACCGCCCCTTTATGGTAGACCTGCAGGAGGGCCGGTCTCTGGTGGCGAATTTGCTGAAGTTGGGGTTGGACGTCTATCTGATCGATTGGGGATATCCCACCCGCAGCGATCGCTGGCTGACCCTGGATGATTATATCAACGGTTACATCGATAATTGCGTCGATTTTATCCGCGATCGCCACGACCTGGACGCCATCAACCTGCTCGGCGTCTGCCAGGGGGGAACTTTCAGTCTCTGCTATTCTTCCCTGCATCCGGAAAAGGTGAAAAACCTGGTGACGATGGTGGCGCCGGTGGATTTTGAGATGCCCAACACCCTCCTCAACGCCCGGGGCGGCTGCACTCTGGGGGCGGAGGCGGTGGATATCGACCTTATGGTAGATGCGCTCGGAAATATTCCCGGCGATTATCTCAATATCGAGTTCCTGATGCTCAAACCCTTGCAACTGGGATATCAAAAATACCTCGACCTGCCCGAAATTATGGGCAGCCGCGATAAGTTGCTGAACTTCCTGCGGATGGAAAAGTGGATTTTTGACAGTCCCGACCAGGCCGGGGAAACCTACCGCCAGTTCCTCAAGGATTTCTATCAGGACAACAAGCTGATCAAAGGGGAGGTGATGCTCGGCGATCGCTCGGTGGATTTGAGCAATATTACCATGCCCGTCCTCAATCTCTACGCGGAAAAGGATCACCTCGTCCCGCCGTCGTCTTCCCTGGCTTTGGAAAACTACATCGCCAGCGATGATTACACCGCCCAATCCTTCCCCGTCGGCCACATCGGAATGTACGTCAGCGGCAAGGTGCAGCGGGATCTACCCCCGACGATTGTGGATTGGCTGAAAGCGCGTTGAATCCGGGTGGGGGGAAAGAATTGATCATTGATCATTGATCATTGATCATTGATCATTGATAATTATTAATTGATTTCCCCCTTCTCCCGACTCCCCCAAAAAAAACCCCCGAGAATGAACGCCCGGGGGAGGGGAGGATATTGTTGTTTGAGAACGGGGTTAATGGGGGGCGGAAATTAACTGACACTGGCTACATTTTTTTTCATGGTTTTGAAATATTCGCTCCACAGTTGCTTTTGAGCATCCAACATCATTTGGTTGGTCTGCTTTTGGGTGTCGAGGTAGGAGTTGACCATTTCCTCTTGCATTTTCAAGGTTTGCTCGAAGCTTTCCGAGAGGGGGGAAGCATCTTTTAAGTTGGGGAAACTCTCCATCCAAGTGTCGAACCACTTTTTCTGGAAGTCCATCATTTGCTTTTGGTAATCTTCAAATAGTTTGGTATCCATATTCCTATAACCGCTAAGTTCCCCATCACTTTTGAGGACGGGGCGGAAGTGAGGCGGCGGGTCACTCCCGACCGGACAAAACTCGGATTTGAGTTCGTTACCATTATAAGCTCAAACCGGGGTTGATGGCGATCGCAATTCTCGGGTTTGGCCGGAAATTTCGTCGGATTTTCCCCGGATTGCGGACGGTAAGTTTTGTTACAAAATCTCATCCTGATTCATCTCAAATCCACGGCGCGATCGCGGTTCCGAAAAAACGGCCGATTTCCACCCTTCCGAATCCGCCGTTGCCCGGGACACCGAAATTCGTTAAGCTCAATTTTACCTGGGATTAACTCAACGGTAATTTACAGGAAGCAACCGTGGCGAAGATCCGCGATCGCACCCGGTCGGAATCCCCTTCTGTCGGACTTCTCCGCCATCGGTTTGAATTGTGATTTTCTATACAAAACTGCCGCCAATCTGAGAGGCGGGCGTTCACCAAGAACTTTTTTATTAAGATTTGTTATGCTAGGCTTATAGTAACGGCGACTTAGGCGCCTTGTCAGCGGATTCTGATTTCATCACCCGCCCAGGAATACACCCTCGGGGCTCCGTGGAGAGATGTCGATATAGTGAGGTTCAAAGCGTCGCATGATGCCAGCACTTGCCACCCCAAAATTTGCAGCAGTCCAACAGAAAGTCCAACCCCGGAGAATTATCGCCTTGGGGGACAGTTTGATCTACGGATTTGGAGATCCGGTCGGCGGAGGCTGGGTCGAACGGTTGCGACGGCAGTGGATGTCTCCCGATCGCCCCGGACACGCCCTCTACAATTTGGGAATTCGGGGAAACGGCGTGGCCCAGGTGAGCCAGCGACTCGAACAGGAATTTCGCCAGCGGGGGGAACTGCGGAACCGTCTCCCCGATTTGATCATTTTGTCTGTCGGGGTGAACGATACGCCTCGCCTGAGACGGCCCGACGGGCGCGCGCTCACGGATTTTAACGCCTTCCGCATCCAGATGGCCAACCTCCTCGATCTCGCCCAAAGTTTGTGTCCGGTGATTTTCGTCGGCATGACCCCCATTGACGAAAAACAGATGCCCTTCTTGGGTTGTATGTATTACAACCACGCCGACCAATATGCCTATAAAGAAGCAACGCGGCTGGCCTGTGCAGTGCGGGATATTCCCTATTTAGATATTTTCGATCGCTGGATTGCCCGGGGAGAAGATTGGGTGCGATCACAACTGTGCTCCGACGGCCTGCACCCCAACGTCCAGGGCTATCAAACCCTATTTGAAGAAGTGCAAAATTGGGAACCGATCGCCGAATTGGGTTGAGGGAGTCGGGAGTAAGGAGTGGGAAGTCGGGGCGATTTTTTGACCGCCCCCAGCGATTCCCTATTTGTTGGCGACCAACGGCATTTGTTTCATCGTATCGAAATAAGTATTCGACCACTGCTTTTGCAGGTTGGTAGCTGTGTCGATCGCATCTTGTTGGATCTTGAAGCTGGCTTTCACCGCTTCTTCTTGAGCTTCCAACGCCTTTCCGAACATTTCCGAAGCGTCGGGGAGATCCTTGACGTCCGGGATGCTATTTTTCCAGGCGTCGATCCACTGATTTTGCCAATCTTGCCATTGCTGTTGGTAGTCTTCAAACCAAATCTTACTCATGATCAATTAACCGCTAAATGAATGGGGCGAGAAGCCGGACGGATCGCGACGGCTTCCGGTGGACTGGCCAACGGTCCGCATCCTGGGGCGATCGCGAAGGGTCCGAGATCGTCGGCCGGAGAAAAGTTGAAGGTCAGTTCTGTCTCGTCTCTAGGTAATTATACCAACCCTTCCCGGAATTGAATAGCAGATCCCCCCCGTCGCAAGTGGTGAAAACCGAAAAGGGGCAGAGGAAGCGGAGGAGGCAGAGGAAGCGGAGGAAGCGGAGGAGAAAATCAATTATTAATTGTTAATTGTTAATTGTTTTGCCGTTTCAGACATTCGATCGCCTCGGATGTCTCCACCTGGGGGAATTCCTCGTAAAAGCGGCTGACGCTGAGAAAAATATGTGGCGTCTCCAAAACGATGAGGCGATCGCAATATTCCCTTACAGACGGGAGGACCTCGAAGGGGGCGACGGGGACGCAGATCCAGATCGCCGCCGGTTTTTGCGATCGCACGGCACCCACAGCCACTTCTACTGTCATCCCCGTGGCGATACCGTCATCCACCAGCAAAATCAGGCGATCGGCGATCGCGACCGGGGGACAGTAAGTGGCGAACTGCTGCCATTGGTTCTGGGCTTTGATGTGGGCGTGGCGGAGGATCGAGTGCTGGTCGGAAAAACTGCCGGGGCGGCGGTCAGACCAAAGCACATAGCCGTCCGACGTCACGGCCCCCAAGGCCAATTCCGGATTTTCCGGCAGAGTAATTTTTTTGGCAACCACCACGCTCAGGGGACAGCCCAGACGGCGGGCGACGGGTTCGGCGACGGGCAAACCGCCGCGCGGCAGGGCGTACACCAGGGGGGAGGCCAGGGAGGCCATCTGCAATTTTTCCAAATCTGCGGCGATCACTTCGGCCAGTTCTTCGCCGGCGTGGGTGCGATCGCGAAATAGGGGGTTGGGGAACATGATCGGCTCGCCCTCCGCAGTCCCATCACCTCTATAATGGCTGTTGTGGATGCGACCCGCAACTGTTTGCGATCATACCTGGGCGCAAGCCTTGCGCCCCTACAATCTACAATTTCTTCCATGTCCGACGACGACCAACAACTGAATCTATTCGATCTCTCCCCTATCGATTCGTCCCCCCCCGCCGTCCCGGATTTCGACCCGGAACGGATTCCCACGGATGCCAAAGTTCCCATCCCGCCGGGAACCTATCAGACGATGGAACAAATTTCCGAGCACTGCAATCGATGCGATCGCTGCGAACTCGGCCAAAACCGCACCCACGCCGTCATCGGCCGGGGCAACCCGAACGCCCCGATCATGATTATCGGCGAAGCCCCGGGACAGAATGAAGACGAACAGGGGCTCCCCTTCGTGGGCAAGTCGGGGCAACTCTTGGATAAAATTTTGGAGTCCGTCAAACTGAGCACCGATCGCGAAGTTTACATCTCCAACGCCATCCGCTGCCGCCCCCCCGGCAACCGCACCCCGTCGGCGGGGGAACTGGAAGCCTGCAAGCCCTATCTGTTGGAACAGATCCGCCTCATCGACCCGAAAATTATCCTCCTCACTGGGGCGACGGCGGTGAAATCCCTGCTGGGGGACAAGCGCGGCATCACCAAAATTCGCGGCCAGTGGATGAAGTGGGAGGGCCGGGACTGTATGCCGATTTTCCACCCCGCCTACCTGTTGCGGAACCCGTCCAAGGAACCGGGCAAACCCAAATGGCTGATGTGGCAGGACATTCAGGAGGTGCGGAAACGACTTGAATCAATTAACAATTAACAATCAATAATTAATAATTAAGACTGGAAACTGGGTTTCTAGGGGAATTTGGGGGAGAATGAGAGATTGGGGTAGAAACCCGGTTTCTAAAAACTCGGTTGCCCCGACAAATTCTCTTCCCTATTCCCTATTCCCTATTCCCTACTCCCGACTCCCCACTCCCTACTCCCGACTCCCTCACAGTCTCTCAACCACAGACGGATCGCTTGTGCGATCGCGCTTTTGCTGCTGTCCCAGGGTTGGGGGAAGAGTTGGTATCCGGGGTAGGGGTCGGATTGGGAGTACAGTTTCACCAGTTCCCAGCCGTCGGGGGTGCGGCGCAGAAAGAGCCAGTGGTAGCGGTGAAAGGCGATCGCACGACTGTTTTGATAAAATCGCTCCCGGGTGGCGATGAAGGCTCGGTGGAGGTCGTCTGAGGGGGGTAAATTGGGGGCGATGGGGAGGGGTTCTGGGGGGGGTGCGGTGGCGAAGATGACGGTGGTGCCGGGATCTCGCGGGTCGGTTGCGGGGGGCGATCGCTGGATGACGCGGTTGGCGTAGGCGGGTAAATCTTTGACTAATTCGGCGGTCAGGGTGTCCAATTCGGTGGGACAGTTGCCGGTTTGGGCGAGTTGTTCTGGAGGGGGTGCGATCACCGGTTCCGGGGGCGTCCGTTGCGGCCAGTCGGGACCGGCGATTCCCAGGGTCAGCCACAGACTCCCGAGGACTGTCGCGACTCGGCTCGAAATTTGCAGGGATTGGAGATCAAACATTCGGGAGGCTGACAAGCGATCGAGCCAGGATGGGATTTTATCATCGATTTGAATGGTTTTGGCAACCGGGCCGGGATGGTTCCCCAGATTTAACCGAGAAGGTACGGATGTTTCGCCAATTTGGGGGAATTCCCGACACTCCGGCGCCTTTAAGCGATTGCCCTCAAGACGTTACAGTATAGATAAGAATTGGGGTGGGAGAGCAGTTGATAATTGATAATTGACAATTGACAATTGTCAGATCTTGTCCCTTCCCGATTCTGAAATGACGGACTGGAGAGAGTTCCGGTTCCGAGGAGAGATAGGATAATTTATGCTCAAAAAACTGTTTGCAATTGTCAAACCCTTTTTTAAACCCCTGATCGCGATCGCCCTGATTCTCGCACTGGGATTCGGCCACGCGGATAACGCTTTGGCGGCCCGGAGTGGGGGTCGCATCGGCGGCGGTTCGTTCCGCGCCCCGAGTCGCACGTTTGCCCCGTCTCCCCGGTCGGCTCCGGGCGGCGGCGGATACTACGGCGGCCGCGGATTCGGATTTCCGTTTTTGCTTCCGTTCTTCGGATTCGGCGGGTTCGGCGGGATCTTTTCGATCCTGATCGTGATCGCGATCGCCAACTTTATTATTAGAAGTTTCCGGGCCGTCGGCGAGGGCGTCCAGGAGGCGGAAGTCACCAATCCGAAGGTTTCGATCGCCCAAGTTCAGGTCGGTTTGTTAGCTGAAGGTCGCGGCTTGCAGGCGGATCTCGATCGCCTCGCCGCCACGGCGGACACGGGGTCGGCGGAAGGTCGCGCCCAGGTGTTGCAGGAGGCGACTTTGGCACTGTTACGCCACCCGGAATATTGGGTGTACGGTGCCAGCACTTCCGACCAAATGCGGTTGAATTCGGCGGAGGCTAAGTTCAATCAATTGGCGATCGCGGAGCGGAGTAAGTTCACCGAAGAAACCCTCTCCAACGTCAACAATCAACGCATCGGCGGCGGGGAAACGGAGGGCGCGATCGTCCCCCAAGACACCCCGGAAAATCCCGGCGAATATATTATCGTCACGTTGGTTGTGGGTACGTTGGGGCAGTTGGATTTGCCCAAAATTGAGAGTTCCCAAGACCTGCGAGTTGCGATCGGCCGTCTGGGTTCCGTCGGCAGCGAACAGTTGTTGGCGGTGGAGGTGCTCTGGACTCCCCAAGCCAGCGGCGACACCCTCAGCAGCGACGATGTTTTGGCTTACTATCCCAATCTGAGATTGGTGTAATTTTCACTCGATAGTTTGTAATTTCCCCGAGGCGATCGGGGATTTTTTTTGACTGCATAAGTTTAGTCGGTGGGGGGTAGAAACCGGGTTTCTAGAAGGATCTTTCATCGCAACCCATCAACTCTCATAGAAACCCGGTTTCTTATCAGTGTCGGGTGGGGGGTAGAAACCGGGTTTCTAGAAGGATCTTTCATGGCAACCCATTAACTCTCATAGAAACCCGGTTTCTTATCAGTGTCGGGTGAGGCGTAGAAACCGGGTTTCTCGAAGGATATTTCATGGCAACCCATCAACTCTCATAGAAACCCGGTTTCTTATTATCCGAGGCGATCGGGGATTTTTTGAGAAATGTTAAGCAGGTTGTCTTTTCAGCTTTACAAAACGCTACGTTTTAGCTCTGGACACTGGCCATTATCCCGGAGACGATCGCACCCCATTTCTCTCCACCCTCGATTTCCGACTCTGACCAACGCTAAAATATACGGGCGATCGCATTCTCTCAATCGGGTTTATAATGCGATCGCCCCCTTTCATCTATATCTATCAGGATGATCCGTACTGCGATGAATATCGACGCGATCGAACAACGTTTGGGCATCAGCCTGGAAACCATCAAAGAATTTTGCCAAAACTGGAAAATTCAAAAATTAGATCTATTCGGTTCCGTGTTGCGAGATGACTTTACAGATGAAAGCGATATCGATTTTTTGGTGACATTTGACCCCGAAGCCAAGGTCAGCTTGTTCGATTTAGAAGAAATTGAAAATCAGCTTGCAATGATTCTCAAGCGTGAAGTCGATATCGTTTCTCGGAAGGCGATCGAAATTCTGCGCCAATCAGTTCATAATCTTGGTGGAGCGATAGCTTACCCAATTGTAGCTTGATGGCAATTTCCCACAGGCTGGCAATACTGAGATAGACCGTTTCTGCTGTATCAATTGTCTCTCTCAAAGTTTCTGGCAGGCTGGGACTATTAGCTGTGAGCCAGATAAATGTGTGAGTATCTAATAGAAAAGCCATCACCACATATAATCCTGAAAATCTTCCAGGGGTTCGTCAAAATCGTCGGGTAATGGTAAAACAAACATCCCCTGCAAAATGCCAGAACGTCGTTTTTTGCCGGTGCTATTCTCGGAAGTCTTGCGATCGCCGTACTTGGATAGCAAGTAGGTGGCGTAGTTCAAAACCTCTCGCTTGAGTTCTTCCGGCATCTGGGATAAGGTTTGCTCGATCGCCGCATCAACAGTCATCGTTTTCCCTCCTGATTTTTAACCAAAAACATCACCCGTCGCGAATGAGTTTTTCGACTTCCGCTTGGTACTGCATAACCCGCAATCTGGACATCTGGCGACTCCTGAAATAGACTGAGTGAATTAGCAGCCGAACGCTCGACCGAGAAACCGGGTTTCTTCCCCGCCCAAATTGAAATATACTTTAGCCTATCAAATTCTATTCCATTTCCCAATGGGTAAAATGTAAATTGTTATGAAGGGCGATCGCATTCTCTCAATCGGGTTTATAATGCGATCGCCCCGACAGTTGAAAATCCTAAGCCGGACACTTTTCTTTCAGCAGTTGACACACTTCCTCATCCGACGTTTGGGAGAAATTGTTGTACCACAAACCGACGGACAAAAACGGGTGGGGCGTTTCAGTACAGAAAACGCGATCGGCCACATCCTGCAACTCGTCGCAGGTTTCCACCGCCGCCACCGGGACCGCCACCACGATTTCTCGGGGTTGCTGCTGCCGCAGGGCTTGGATGGCCACCCGCATCGTCGCCCCCGTCGCCAAACCGTCGTCGATGATGATGGCGATTTTGTCCGTGACGTTGAGGGGGGGCCTGTCGCCCCGGTACAGTTGCTCGCGGCGGTGGAGCTCCCGCGTTTCGGCTTCGGCGACTGTTTCGATCGCCCCCCGGGATAACCTCAAACTCCTGACAATCTGCGGGTTCAGGTAGCGGACGTCGCCGGATGCGATCGCCCCCATCGCTAATTCTGAATGGCCGGGAACCCCCAATTTTCGGACTAAAAGCACGTCCAGGGGGACATCGAGGATTTGGGCGACTTCGTAGGCGACGGGGACACCTCCCCGGGGCAGTCCCAACGCCACCGCGTCGGGGTTGTTCCCGTAGGTGGATCTCAACTCCCGTCCCAGGCGGCGGCCCGCTTCAATTCGATCGCGGAATATCATGGTGGTTCCTCCTATTCTTCGTCGTCAGTTTTGGAGGGAATCGCTTCTTCGGGATCTTCCCCCAGAAAGTCCTGGGGATCGGTGGTGGGGCTGATGGCGATATCCTTCCAGGCTTCGGCTTCCGGCTGTTGCGGCTCGACTTCGCGATTTTGCTCTCGGGTCTGCTCTTGAGCCATAACTGTTCCTCAATTCTTCTCGATATCCCGCCGTCGCGGGTATCGGATCTTTGTCTATTTTGCCTCCCACCGCCTCCGGTTTTCGTCTGGCTTGGGGAAGAGTTTTTCGGTGGCGACGGGCGATCGCAACGACCCAATGCCCAATTGCCGACACAATTTTGTTAGCATGGTTGAAAGGAATATTGCCGATATTGAAATATCAAATCGGCTGTAAAACTCGTCAATTTGAAAGACAGACGATGGTATATTTGTTCCGGGCAGATGGGAAAATGGTGGAGAAGCGATCACTCCCGACAGAATTAAAATTGCCACTATTATAGCACAAACAATTTTGATTTTGTTTAAAGAATTGTAAATAATTTTGATATTTTGGGTGCGTTGCGGTTCGGAAAACCAGGAGATAAATCGATGAAAAGCAGTTGGCTGAAATTGAGTCTGGGGCTGATTTGTGACGCGACAATGGCGGTTATTTTATTTCCCGCGATTGCCCAAACTCAACCCGTCACCCCCGCCGCAGACGGGACGGGAACGGTTGTCGATGTACAAGGAAATCAGTTCGACATCCGGGGCGGTTCCCTCGCCGGGGACGGTCAGAATTTGTTTCACAGTTTCCAACAATTCGGACTCTCGGAAGGGCAGGTCGCCAACTTTTTATCGAATCCCGAAATTCGCAATATTTTGGGTCGGGTCGTGGGCGGGGATGCTTCGATTATCCACGGTTTGATTCAGGTGACAGGGGGCAATTCCAACCTATTTTTGATGAATCCGGCTGGTATTGTTTTCGGCCCCAACGCCCGTTTGAATGTCCCGGGCGATTTTACCGTCACCACCGCCACGGGTATCGAATTTGGGAATAACTGGTTTGACGCGATCGCCGATAATAATTATCGCAGTTTTGTGGGGACTCCCAGCGGGTATTTATTCGCGATCGACCGGCCGGGGGCGATCGTCAACCAGGGCAATTTGACCTTAGATGCCGGACACAATTTGACCCTGCTGGGTGGAACGGTCATCAATACCGGAAATCTGTCGGTTTCGGGGGGTAATATTACCATCGCGGCCGTCCCCGGAGAGAGTCGGGTTCGCATTTCCCACGTCGGACAACTTTTGAGCTTGGAAATCTCCGCCCTGCCGTCGGAAAGCACTCACCATTATCCTATCACACCTTTGGATTTTCCGCAACTGTTGGCGGGGGATGATACCGTCAACGCGAATACCGTCAGCGTCAATACCAACGGCGAAATCGTTCTTGGTCATTCCGAGACGACAGTACCGAATCGGGCCGGAAGTGCGATCGCATCCGGAACCCTTTCGACGGCGGAAACGGAAAGCGGGACGGGCGGAACCGTGGGTATTTTTGGCGAAGCGGTCGCCGTTGTCGATGGCGAAATTTCGGCATCGGGAACCGACGGCGGGGGCAGTATTTACGTCGGCGGCGGTTATCGCGGAAATGGGGATTTTCCCAACTCTCGGACGACGACCATTGACGGTCTTTCCGTCCTATCCGCAAATTCGATAACCGGAGATGGCGGGGATATTGTCATTTGGTCGGACGGAAATACTTATTTTTCGGGAACCGCAACGGCGATGGGAATCAATGGCGGGTTTGTGGAAGTGTCGGGCGAAGGGAACTTGCAGTTTTTGGGGAGTGTGAATGTCGGGGGAATCTCGGGAGAACCGGGGACGCTATTACTCGACCCGAGAAATTTGACGGTTGTGGAAGGGGGCGAGGGTGAAACGACTCGGGAAGGCGATAGTATCGTTAGTACAAATAGTCTGGCGGAATCCGAGGGCAATATTATTTTGGATGCCGACAACGATATTACTGTCGAGGGCGATATTGTTGTCGAGACTTCGGTGGAATTGCGGGCGGGACGCAGTATTAATTTAAAGGCCGATATCGATACGTCCGCCGGGAATGGGGAAATTTCGTTATTCGGCAATCGCGACGAGATGGATGGAAATGTCCGCGAAGCGGGGGCGGCAAATATTTTTCAGGCGGAAGGGACCCGACTGAATGCCGGGGAAGGGAATATTTTTATCGAGTTGGGCGGTTTGGGGGAAGTCGGAAATATCGAGTTGGGCAATTTGACGACAACTGGGGATTTAACCGTCCACGCCAACGGCGGCAGCGTTTTTCGGGGGGCGGGGACTCCTTTGATTGAGGCGGGGAGGGCGAGTTTTATTACTGCTGGAGACGGACAAATCGGGTCGATTTCAGAACCGTTGGGGATTGATGCGGGGAATTTGGAAGCCGCCGCTGGGTTGGGGGGGCTATTTTTTCAGGCTGTCGGCGACGTGACGGTTGGCGGCGTGACGGATGAGTTGTCGGGACTGACGACGACGGGGGGAGGAGAAATCGTCCTGAATGCGGGGGGCGATTTGCGGGTGGCGGAGAATATTTCGACGGCGACGATAGAAGAAGCGGGGAGGACGGGAAATATTACCCTCGATGCGGAAGGGGAAGTGGATACGACGGGAGGGGTTATCGATTCTACTGCTTTGAGTGGGCGGGGCGGGGATATTCAAATAACCGCGACTGACGATATGATGACGGGGGATATTATATCGGGGGCTTTAGGAGTCCGCCGGGAGTCGGCGACAGTCGGCGACGGAGATTTGAACTCCGAAAACCTGCAACCGGGACAACCGCCGCCGCCGGGAGGGAGTCCCCCCAACGGCGGCAATATCACCCTTGCCAGTCGGGAGGGAAATATCGATACGACGGGGGGAGAGTTGTATTCGGGGGCTCTCGCCGGAGAGGGGGGAAATATGACGCTGGAAGCTGCGGGGGATGTCGCCGTCGGAGTTTTGGACGCGGCGGGAGAAGTCGAGGGGGGAAATATTACCTTAATTGGCAGTCCGTGGTGAATAATTGATAATTGATAATTGATAAGGACCCGCCTTGGGTGGGGATGAAGAAACCGGGTTTCTAGGAGGGTTTTTTGTGGGGATGAGAGATGCTGGTAGAAACCCGGTTTCTCGGTTTATCCGAGTTGCTACGGTTTTAACCGCCAACCGGGTTTGACGGTTTGATGTTCCCGGGCGATCGCCAAGCAGTCGTCGGGCACGTCGTCGGTGATGACAGAACCGGCGGCGATGGTGACATCTTCTCCCACGGTAATGGGCGCCACCAGGACGCTATTTGAACCGGTTTTGGTGCGATCGCCGATGGTGGTGTGGTGCTTTTTCACCCCGTCGTAATTGGCAGTAATCGTCCCCGCCCCGACGTTCACTTGTTGGCCGAGGGTGGCGTCGCCGATGTAGGATAAATGGGCGATATTGGTGCGATCGCCGACCGTGGCGTTTTTCAATTCCACGAAATTGCCGATCCGACATCCCGCCCCGACGTCCGCATGGCCCCGCAGGTGGGCGTAGGGACCGATGCGAGTATTGTCCGCGATCGCACTGTTGGACACCACCGAATACAATACTGTCACGTTTGCCCCGATCTGGCTGTTTTCGATCAAACTTCCCGGCCCGATGCGACTCCCCGACCGGATCGCGGTCTGCCCCCGCAAATGGGTTTGGGGCTCGATAATCACATCCGCCTCCAATTTCACCGTATCATCGATGGTGATACTGTCGGGGTCGATCAGCGTCACCCCGGCATCCATCCAAGCCTCCTTCACCCAATCCTGCAAGATGTCGTGGGCGGCGGCGAGGTGGCGGCGGTTGTTGATGCCCATGATTTCCCGGAAATCGTCCACATCCACGGCCATGACGGGGCTGAGGTGGCGGACTGTATCGGTCAAATAATATTCCTGCTGGTCGTTGTCCGCCTTCAGGTCGGGGAGAATTTTCGCCAACGCCGGCCAGTTAAAACAGTATACCCCCGCGTTGATGCGGTGATTTTGCTTTTGGGCGTCGGTACAGTCCCGATGTTCGACGATCTGCTTGACGCGGTTCTGGCTGTCGCAAAACACCCGGCCGTATCCCGTCGGGTTCGGCAGGTTCGCCGTCAAGATGGTGGCAGCGTTGCCCTGTTTTTTGTGGAGGTCCATCAACTGTTCCAGGGTTTCGGGACGCAACAGCGGCACGTCTCCGTTGAGAACCAGCAGATCCCCTGTAAAATCCTCGAGGTGGGGCAGAAGTTGCTGGATGGCGTGGCCGGTCCCCAACTGTTCCTTCTGTTCGACAAATTCGAGATCTTCCCCCGGATAGGTTTCCGTGAGGGAGTTGCGGACGCGATGGCCTTCGTAACCCACGATCACCAGCCGCCTCGACGGCCGCAAACCCCGGGCACTTTCCAAAACCCATTGGACGAGCGATCGCCCCCCTAATTCGTGTAAAACTTTGGGCAGGTCGGATTTCATGCGCGTTCCCCGCCCCGCCGCTAGAATTGCTACTGCTACCATCAAACGTTTTCGGTGTCAGTGTTCAAGTACAGATGCGAGCGATCGCACCCGTGGATTATTTCCAAAAAACCTACTAATTATATTACTCGTTCGGGTTCACTTACACAAAATTATGAATTGATAATTGTCAATTGTCAATTGTCAATTGTCAATTATTCCCCATCGCTTCCAACGGTTTTTCCATTGGGTGGTCGGCTCCAGGGCGGAGGTGGACTGTTCCTGCCGCCGCCGCTCTACAATGGATTCGGCGCGATCGCACAAATTCGGGTCGCGGTAGGGGACGGCGGCGCGGGTTTGCAGGTGTTCCCGTTCCCTCTGGGTCAGGGGGAGCAGGTCCGTCCCACCGAAATTGGCGACGGTCCCGGGGGTGCGACGGCCTCTCGGTTCGGTGGATGCGATCGCCAGTCCCCCTGCCAGGAGGGCGCTTCGGACTGCCGCCGCACAGGAATAGGTCGCCAAGCGTCCGTCGGGTGCGAGGCATTTGGCCGCCAGTCCCAAAAATTCTACCGTCCACAGTTGCGGACAGGCGGGGGGCGAAAAGGGGTCGAGACAGATGGCGTCCGCCCGGAAATTGGAATCATAAACCCGTGGCAATGTTTCCCTGGCGTCGCCGATTAATAATTGGGCATTGAAAAGGTCGATATCAAGGCGAAATTCATCCGCCAGGGTCGCCAAATATTTGGGAATGGGAAAGGGATACTCGTTTAATAACCCTTGGGCGATCGCACTTCGGGGTACTCGCGGGTCGGATTCCAACGCCACGACTTCCACCCGACAATTCGGGTTGACCTCCCAGATGGCGGATAATGCGGCGGCGGTATTGTATCCCAAACCGTAACAGATATCCAATAATTTGATCTGATTTTTTTGGGCTTTTTGGCGCAGTTGCAGGGGCTTAACAAATTTATATTCTGCCTCCTGCTTGGCTCCATAGTGGCTGTGAAAGGCCTCTCCAAATTCGGGAGAAAAAAAGGTGAATGAACCGTCTGCCGTGGGTTCGGGGGAAAAAGAATCGGGTTCGGTCATCGCTCGATTGGGGACGGGTCGTCCGGTTGGCGGGAGGTTTGATGTCGGTGTCGATCTGGAAATTAGAACAGGATCAGCCCAATTTACTCCATTGCTTTAATTATACTCCACTTCGGCCGAGTTGGAAAATTTTAATCTAATTTTCGGGTTTGAATCGGGAATGGATAAACCCGGGCGATCGCCCGGATGTTATACTGCAATTGATTGGCGGTATGACGAGTTGAAATTGCTCAATATTTTTTCATAAAGAATTGTAAATTTTGATGCAAGTGTTCTGGCTATGTCTGGCGGTAACAAGATATTAACAAAAATCGGGCGGTTTTGGGCCGGTTTGTTGGCAACGGCGATCGCCATCTTACTGTTCCAGTCCGCCGTTTTACCCAATGCGGCGCCCCCTTTTAGACGGGGCGACCAACTCGGAGAATTGTGGGGCAATTTGGAACCGCTTGAAATTGTCGAGGAAACCCTCGCGATCGACCTCCGACCTTTGGAAGTCGGCAAAGAAGCCAAAATTACGGCGACCTATTCGATTCAAAATAGAGGTCCATCCGAGTCCGTCGAATTGTTATTTATCGCCCCCAACGCCTTCAGCGATCGCACCTCCGAAACCGTTGCCACGGTGACACTCGATGACGCCCCCATTTCTTATCAAATGGTCAGAGAGTTTCCTGTGCCGGAAGAATGGCAAGTTCCATCGCAAGTTCCGGCGGCTTTTCCTTTCCCAGATCGACCCGATCAAATGTTAAGTTATAACAGCTATGACTTCCGGGGAGAGACGGGATTCAAATTTGTCGCCGAATTTCCGGAAGCACCCAGCCGGCTACAGGTTGCCTACGATATGATCCCGAGTACCCACCAGAGCGGGCGATTTTATTGGGACTATCAAATCGTTTATATTTTGGCTCCCGCGAAGGCTTGGAAAGACTTTGGAACGTTGAATGTGACGGTCAATTATCCCCCCGACTGGCACATTTCCACCACCCTGCCGATGACGGAAACAGAACCCGGTCTGTTGACCGCACAATTTGATGGAATTCCGGCGAATTATTTGGCGGTGACTTCCGTCCCTCCCGACCCTCCAGAAAAACTCGGATATATCCAACAATTGAGTGCAATTATCGGTCAGTTTGGCATCCCGATCGCGATTATAATGAGCTTATATTTTGCGTGGAGAAGTGGAGTTTTTGTGGCCCGTCTTCGTGTTCCGATTGTACTCGGAGGTTTAGTTGTCGTCTCGGCCAGTGTATTCTTTTTTGTATTAATGCCGGGAATGATAACGGACATCAGTGTTGGCTTAAAAAAAAGTTTGATAGCCCACAATAATCTCGGGGAAGCGGTCAATAATTCCTATTATAGGAACTCATTCAAATCAAATGATCGGTCTTTATATTTGTATTTTCGACGCTGGGATAACGATCCCAAAATCCTGTTGAATTTGATGGCATTCAACACGATCGCCAGCTTGGCAATTTTCATTTTCACCTATTGCCGAACTCCGCATCTGAAAAAAGGGTGATTCTATCTCACTCCAAAATCTGAGAATCGGCGATTTTCCAGAGGTTATCTCGGAATCGGAGTTGGTAGCGAACTTGCTGGGTGTTGAAGGTACTTTCGATAACTTTCCCGCCTTGATAAAAGGTGACATCTTCTGTAATTGTTACTTCAATTGTGGCGCGATCGCCCGATTCTGCAAACCGTTCCACGGACTCCAGTTTTTGCACACCGTACTCGTAATATCCATCATTTTCGAGTAAATAGTCGATCGCCTCCAGGGTGTCTGCATACAAACGACTCGTCGTCAGTGCCGCCAGGGTATCGCGATCAAACGGCGGGGCAAAAATACGACTTTTTGCCCTCAACCAATCATCAATTAAATCCGCCGCCCGTCCCAGGCTGAGGGAGGCGTTATTCTGGGCGATCGCATTCGGGGTTTGGTGAAGATTGACGGCGATTTCGGGAGACGCAGAAACCGGCGTTGCCACCATTCCCACCAGCAGGATGACAGCCAAACTCTTCGCGGGTTCCATTGGGCGATCGTTCATAAAAGTCTCGGGGACGTTGAACAAAAAATCAAGCAAGTGGACACACTTCCCCCTCCGAATTAAATTCTACAGTTCGCCGGCTGCCATGTCAACCCCCATCCCCATCAAAAATTTTTTTTTAAAGAATTAAAAATAACTTCTGAGCCCTCCCCTTGCCAAGGGGAGGGTTGGGTGGGGTTCTAATCACCATTCAAACTTTGTCCGAGTTCTCGCAAACGGGCTTCGAGTTCGCGAACCCGTTGTTCGGCGGTTTCCGCCCGTTGTCGTTCGGTTTCCATTTGTTGTTCGGCGGTTTCCGCCCGTTGTCGTTCGGTTTCCGCCCGTTGTCGTTCGGTTTCCGCCTTTTTAGCCAACTCCGTTGGCGTCAGAAAACGTTCGCCGTCGGGGCGGTAAATTGTAAATTCTCCCTCTTGCAATTCAAAGCGAATTCCCAGCCGGGGACTGGTCCAGTTTTCCGGCTGTTCGATGACATCCAACCTGCCATCGGGACTCCGCAGCCAGCCGTTAAAGTCCGGGCGATCGGGATTGAAGATATAATATTCTTCCACCCCATAATGATCGTAGAATTTCAGCTTTTTCGCCATTTCTTTGAGCGTATTTCCGGGAGATAAAATTTCAAAGACAACCTGGGGGGTGATGCCCTCTTCCTCCCATTGTTTGTAAGAACCGCGATCGCCTTTTTGCCGTCCGAAAGCAACCATCACATCGGGAGCTTGGCGGAGCTTGTTATTTCCTTCTTCTGGATACCAGAGCAAATCGCCAGCGATGAAGACATTGGGATCGTCATTGAAGATAATTTCTAGATTTTCTTTGATGACGACAATCCACCGAAATTGTTGAGTATTGTCTGACATTGGTTTTCCGTCACTGTCGGGGTAGATAACGGTTTCTTTGAGTTGAATCATAGCCGGATTTCCTCCGTAAAAACGGGACGAATGACATCCATAAAAATGACAAAAATTCGGGATCACTCCTCAATTTTATTGTAGATCATTTATTTGGTTTTGTCCAGGGAAAACCGAGGAAAATAGGGGGTTAATTTCAGTCCTATCAAACGAGTCTTAACCGGTTTAAATCGGTGCGTCGAAAAGGGTTTATCGCTTCCCTTTGAGCAGATAAGTCGTCATCTCTCCTTTGCCTTTGATTGTAATCGCGCCGCGCCTTTCAAACCGATAGCTATCTTTGAGGACTTCGTAGGTGTCTTCGGTGACTTGAATTTCGTCGGCGATGCCGTGGGATTCCATGCGGGAGGCGATATTTACGGTATCTCCCCAGAGGTCGTAAATGAACTTTTTCAACCCGATCACCCCGGCGATGACGGGGCCGGTGGCGATGCCGATGCGGATCTTAAAATCCTGGTTAGTTTTGATGTTAAAATCTCGGAGGGCGTGCTGCATATCCAAAGCCATATCCGCGATCGCCTCGGCGTAATCATCCTGGGGCAAGGGCAACCCGGAAACGACCATGTAGGCGTCGCCGATGGTCTTAATCTTCTCCAAATTGTGGCGGTCTGCCAGGGCGTCAAATTCGGAAAAAATGCCGTTGAGCAAATGCACCAACTGGCTGGGGTCGAACTTTCCGGCCAGTTCGGTAAATCCGACAATATCGGCGAACAATACCCCCGAATGGGTGAAGCTGTCGGCGATGGTGGTGCGGTCTTGTTTGAGGCGTTCGGCGATGGGGTGGGGTAAAATATTTAACAGCAGGGTTTCCGATCGCTCCTGTTCAATTTTAACCTGTTCGTAGGCCCGTTCCAAGGCGCGGCGGGATTGAAATTCGGACCGCGCCAACCGGTCGTAAAGATAAACGGATAAATTGCAAATCACACAAATCCAGAAAAAGTACAGCACCAGAAAATCCTGGGTCATCCAATCCGCCGGGAATCGCACGTCTAAATTGAAAATAATTCGACTGCCAAAATAGTAGACCAAAACCCCCAGTTGAGAAATCAGGTGTAGCGGCCACAGCACCGGGACGAGGGTGGCTTGGGAAAAGAACGTCAGGGGCCATTCGACGATCGCGGGTTGGGAAATTCCCAGCAATGTCCCGCGAATTTGGGGACTCAGCGTCACCAGCCAAGATAGCAGCAGAAAAATCAATTCCGGACGGCGGCGGCCGATCGCACTTCGCAGCAGGACGACACCAACAATGAGTCCCACTTCCACCACAATTTGGGTGATCAACCACTCAATCCGAAACTGTTGGGGGTAAAATAACAAGTTGTTAAGCTGTGAGATCGAAAAGGTCGAATAGGCGATCAGAGCCAGCCACAGGCCCAACCCCAGGCGTCGGTGCATGAAATGATGTCGCCAGGTTGGATAGTCGGCTGCCTCGATGATGTCGGGACTCCGAAACAGCGGTTTCAGCCGGCGATCGAGCCATGCACCCCAGCCGCTCTCATCCGGGAAATTTTGATTCATGATGGTCTCAACCCAAATCCTCAGAATTTAGCGGTCAAATCAACGTTTAACTATTGTCTCAGTTTTGAACACAAATCGGGTAAACTGTTATTGTGATAGATAATCCTCGCCAACTGGCTTTTTTAACTCTCCGCGATATCCAGCAGCGGGGGGCATTTGCGGATCTCGCCTTGGATGGCAAATTGCGTCGGGCGAAATTGAGCGATCGCGATCGCCGACTGGCGACGGAATTGGTCTACGGCTGCACCCGCCGAATGCGGACCCTGGACGCGCTGATCGATCGCCTCGCCAAAAAACCGGCTCGCCTGCAGCCGCCGGATGTGAGAATTATTTTACATTTGGGACTGTATCAACTCGGTTTTCTCGAACAGATTCCCCCCTCGGCGGCGGTGAATACGACGGTGGAATTGACCAAATATAACAAATTGTCGGGTTTGCGGGGATTTGTGAATGGGGTGTTGCGGCAATATTTGCGATCGGTGGAGGGTGGGAAATCGCCGGAGTCGATTTTGAAATTGCCGGACAATCCGGCGCGGCTGGGAATTGTACACAGTTTCCCGGATTGGATCGTGAAATTTTGGGTGAAGCAGTTGGGAATCGAAGAGGCGGAACAACTCTGCCAATGGTTCAACCGATCGCCGCATTTAGATTTGCGAATTAACCCTATCAAAACTGCTTTGGAAGAAGTGAAAACCGCATTTCAAGACGCGGGAATTGCCGTCAATTCCATTCCAAAATTACCCCAAGGGTTGCGGCTGTCTTCCGGCAGTGGCGCGATCCGAAATTTGCCGGGATACGCGGACGGCTGGTGGACGGTTCAGGATGCCTCCGCGCAGTTGGTGGGGTATGTCGTCGATCCGCAGCCGGGGGAAACGATAATCGACGCCTGCGCCGCACCGGGGGGAAAAACGACCCATTTGGCGGAATTGATGGGGGATAATGGCAAAATTATCGCCATCGATCGCGCCGAGTCCCGTTTGAAACCATTACAGCAGAGCGTGGAGCGGTTACAGTTGCGATCGATTCAAATTGAGGTGGGGGATGCGCGGCAGTTTTCCCAGTATGAGAATACTTGCGATCGCGTACTATTAGACGCACCGTGTTCAGGGTTAGGAACCCTGCACCGGCGATCGGATGCGCGGTGGCGGCAGACTCCGGAGAATATCGACAAACTGTCTCAATTGCAGTCGGAATTGTTGGAGCACACGAGCCGCTGGGTGAAGCCCGGAGGGGTGTTGGTGTACGCCACCTGTACCCTGCACCCGAGGGAAAATCAGGGGAATATCGAATCCTTTTTGAGCCGCCATTCCGACTGGCAAATCGAGGTGCCGGAATTGGATCTGCCGGGGGAATTGACCAAAAAGGGGGCGATCGAGATCTGGCCCCACCGCCGGGATATGGACGGATTTTTTATGGTCAAATTGCGGAGATTTTAACCACTCCAGGCACGGAGGAAACGCAGGGGAGATTGTCGTTGGGCTTTAGCCCTCCCCGGACAAAGGAGAGGGTCGAATCAACCCTCAATTCTGAACTTCCCCATCCGGCATGATCGCCCCCTGAAAATTAGCCCCCTCCAACGTCGCCCCCGTCAGATCCGCCGCATTCAAATCAGCCCCAGTAAAATCGGCATTATTTAACGTTGCGTTCGCAAAATTCGCCCCCCGCAAATAGGCATTTTTGAGGTTCGCCCCGGTCAAATTCGCGCCGGTCAGATCCGCTTGAGTCAGGGCGATCGCGCTCAAATTGGCACCGCCGAGATCCGCGCCGCCGAGGTTGGCACTGTCCAAAAGCGCCCCCTCCAAATTCGCCCTTTTCAAATTGGCATTGCTCAAATTGGCGCCGTTCAAAACCGCCCCAGCCAGGTCGGCCCCTTCAAAATTTTGGCCGCTCAAATCGCAGTCCGAACATTCCTTCGTTTCCAACACCGAACCCGCCCGATTCCCTTCCTGGGGTGGGGTGGAACAGCCGACGCCGACCAAAAGCAACGAACAGAGAGTTGCCGTCAAAACCTGCTTCCGAATTCTCACAATTACACTCCAAAACTAAGCCTAAGATCCCCACGATCGCCGCCAGTCGAACAGCATTTCGATCCAGTCGGACCGGAGCGAACGGCGGTCCCGCACCCAGGCCGCAGCCGTTTGGGGCGCGACCCCGGCCAGGGTGGGCCAGACGGCGGGGAAGTCGGCGATCGCATCCATTTTAAGGCCTTCCCGAATCGCGATCGCGGCCAAATTGATCGACTCGTCCGCCCCCGCCCCAAAAATCGAAGCCCCCAAAATCCGCCCGTCCCGGTGCCCCACCAGTTCGCAAAACCCCGTCGTTTCCCCCAATAAGTGCGCTTTGGGGACGTGCCGGAACGTCTCCCGACTCACCCGCACCCGGTCCCCGTAGCGCCGTCGCGCCTGCTTCTGGGTCAACCCCACCCGCGCCAACGGCGGGTCTGTGTGGACGACCCAGGGGATGCCGTGGTAGTTGACCCTCAGCCGGGGCCAGTAGAGGGCATTTTTGAGGGCGACGCGGGTTTCATACTCGGCGACGTGGGGGAGGGGATATCCCCCCGCGATCGCGCCGCAGGCGTAAATTCTCGGGTTCGTGGTCTGCAATTTCTCATTCAAAACCAAACGGTCCGGGAGGAGTTGCACCCCCGCCCCCTCCAGATTCAAGCCGCCGACCTGGGGCGTGCGCCCCGCCGCCAGGATAATTTCGTCCACTTCCATCGCCCGGTCCCCCGCCTGTATCCACTTGGTGTCCTCAATTTGTCTGGCCTGGGTGACGGGAGTGCGCGTCAGCACCGTCACCCCGTCGGCCTCCAACTGAGCCTGGACCAGAAACGCCGCCTCCGGGTCTTCCCGGCCGAGGATGTGGGGGCCGCGGGTGACGAGGGTGACTTGGGAACCCAGGCGGGCGAAGGTTTGGGCCAGTTCCGCCCCCGTGGGGTCGCCGCCGACGACCGCCAACCGGGCCGGAATTTGGGTCAGCTTGCCGACGGTATCGGCCGACAGGCAACCCGCCAGGGGCAACCCCTCCGCGTCGGGGAGGCGGGGCCGGGAACCCGTCGCCAGCAGGTAAGTGCGCGATCGCAACCGGCGGCCGTTGACGACGAACGACAATTTCGGCTCGGCGGTAAATTCCCCGTTGCCGAAAATCACATCCACCCCCCGGGACGCCAAAATGGCGGAGTCGTAGAGGCTTTCCATGTGGTCGGCGACGCACTCCATCCAGCGGCGGGTCTGGTCCTGGCGCACCAAAATATTGATATTTTCCGACCGGGAGCGATCGTCCTCCCCCTCCCCGGCCCGGGTGGCGGTTTCCCAACTGATGCCGTATTGCGAGATCTCCCGCATCTGGCGGGCGACCCGGGCCACCTGCAACAAAGTTTGGTGGGCGTTCGGGCCGAAAATTTGGCCGGCGACGGGGGCGGGGTGGGGTTCCACCAGGGCGACCCGGGCCCGCATTTGGGTGGCGGTGAGGGCGGCTTGGCGTCCGGCTAGGGTGCCGCCGATGATAACCACGTCGTAATCGAGCATTTTCAGCAATTAACAATTAACAATTAATAATTAATAATTACCCCGATCCATCGGTCATGGCGCTCAAGGGCAACAACGGGCCAGGGCGTCGAGCAGGCGCCGGTTTTCCGCTTCGGTGCGGACGGCGACCCGAAAATAGCGATCGCCGAGTTCGGGAAAACTCAGGCAGTCCCGGATCAGAATCCGGTGCTCCCGGAGCACTCGGGCTTGCAGTTCGGGAACCGGCCATTGTGAGTAGACTAGCAAAAAATTGGCCGCACCGGGGTACGGGTCGAGTCCCGGCAGTTCTTTCAACTCCCGGTACAGTTGGGGGCGGGCGGTTTCCAGCCAGGTGCGAGTCCGGGCCTCGAAGTCCCGATCGCCCAAAACGGCGATGCCGGCGGCGGCGGCCAGGGCGTTGACGGACCAGGGGTCGCGCCACCCTTGCCAGCGGTGCAGGCGCTCCGGGTGGGCGATGGCGTATCCCAACCGCAAACCGGGGAGGCTGTAAAATTTGGTGAGCGATCGCAAAATCACCAGGTTGGGAAAATCGGCCACCTCCCCAATTAAGCTCTGCTGCTCGGCGGGGGGCAGAAAGTCCATGAAGGCCTCGTCCACCACCACCGGGGCGAACCGCTCCAGCAGGGGCAGCAGGGAGTCCCGGGAAAACAGGTGGCCGGTGGGGTTGTGGGGGGTATTGATCAAGAGTCCGGCGGATTTCGGGGCGTCGGCGCCGAGGTCGGACAGCGGGCGGATGTCGCCGTCTTGCCAGATCGGGCGATCGACGATGCGGGCGTCGAAAGCTCTGAGCGATCGCCGGTAGTCCCCGAAAGCCGGGGTCAACAAGTAGGTGGCGGCGGTTTCCGCCAGGTCCCGCCCCGCCCAAGTCAGCAACTCCGCCGCCCCGTTTCCCGGCAAAATCCAGTCCGGGTCCGGGAGGCCGTGGAATCGGGCGAGGGCTTCCCGCAGTTCCCGATAGTCCGGCTGGGGGTAGGCCGCGATCTGCCCGATGTGGGCTTCGATCGCCGCGAGCGCCGACCGGGGCGGCCCGAGGGGGTTGATGCTGGCGGAAAAGTCCAGGATCTCCGACGGGGGACAGTTCGCGACGGACGCCGCCCAGGTCAGATTTCCGCCGTGTTTGGGTCTGCTCATCAGCATTTTCGGCGCGATCGCTCCGATGGACGGATTGAATCTATCAGAGCGCATCGCCGTCACTACTCTGCCACCTTATCTTTGAACATCTTACCGGCGGAGAAGGCCGGGACCCGGGTAGCCGGAATGTCCATCTTTTCCCCGGTCTTGGGGTTGCGCCCTTCCCGGGCCTTCCGCTCCCGGGCTTCAAAGGAGCCGAACCCCACCAGGGTGACTTTTTCCTGTCGGGAAACGGAATCCATGATGCTATCGAGGGCGGCGCTCAACACCGCGTCGGCCTGTTTTTTGGTCACGTCCGCTCTGGCGGCAACCACATCGACTAATTCACCCTTGTTCATCTGAACGATTACTCCTTTTGGTTTGCACGATTCGCCCGACACCGGACGGCGGGCGAAATATTCCTCTTCTGTCAGACTGGGGTGAAACCTCGATTGTTCGCCGGTCCTGATGCCGGAAAATCGTCGAAATGTCCCGGAGTGACAAAAGAGAGAGATAGCACTACGCAGATTGATTGGGACTCTGCCAAAAGCTGAAAAGCCCGTTTCATCAAATTTTGACTTTTGACGCTTCGCGTAGCGCCAGATTGAGGCGGGCGGAACCCGAAATCCCCCGACTGGCGGAGGTTTCACCCGGTTCTCCCCGGCCCTCTGTTTGGGGTCGCTCCGTCGGGGATGTGGCAAACGCCGGCCCGGGCTTTGGGCATATCGCCCAGAACCCCCACGGAATCTGACTTGCACTGATTTATTCTAAGGTGTGAAAGCCGGCTATGGATCGTCCGACCCCCGAATTGACCGGGATTTGGGGGGATTTTCCACTTTTCTTTAGATGTGAGGGCAAAAAAATGCCCCTCCGATTAGCGATCGGAGGAAAACGAATGATCAATTGTCAACTCTCAATTGTCAATTATCCTACCGGCCCTGGATCATCCGTTGGGCGTCGGGACTGACGTTGTACTGGTAGCCGTAGGGGGAGCGATCGGAATCGTCGAGGATGTTCGGCGTCACCAACACGACCACTTCCGCCCGCTCGTTTTCTGAGGTGGTGCTGCGGAACAGGGCGCCGATGATGGGCAAATCGCCCAACAGGGGAATCTTGCTCACGGCTTGCCGTTCCCGCTCCTGAATGATGCCGGAAAGGATTAGGGTCTGACCGTCCCGCAGGCGGACCAGGCCGGAGTCCAGACGGCGAATCAAGGTTTCCGTCGCAAAACCGCCCTGGTTGTCCGTTTCGATGCGTTCGCCCACGGCGCTGACTTCGGGGTTGATCCGCATTGACACGAACCCGTTATCATCAACTCGCTCGACGTTGACCGAAACGGTCAGACCGATATCTTCAAACGTCGGATCTCGGTTGACCTGGGGACCGGCGACGGTGTTGACCGTTTCCACGTCGATCGATTTGACGATGTTCTCCACCAAGTTCACTCTCGCCGTTTCACCTTCCTGGACGACCAAGGTGGGATCGGTGAGGATCTTGGCATTGCCACTCACGATTTGAGCTTGCAGGGTGGAGAGGAAGCGCCGGGGATACTGGAAGAAGGGGAATTGGGCAAATTCCACCGATCCCAAACCCGTCAATTCCCCGGTGTTGAGATTTCGGGTAAAAGGTGTGTACTCGGAAATGCCGACCTGGCCGGGTCGGTCGGTGACGGGCGAAACCGGTCTCAAGCCGATGCCACCGCCGGGGGCCGTCAGCGGAGTGCTGGTGGTTCCGTCGCGATCGAAGAATGGATCTGCCGAATCGAGCAAAATGCCATCGCTCGTGCGATTTTCGATGATCGGTCGAGAATTAATTCCACCCGTCGATAAATCCCGGCCCGGAGGATTGAAACCGCCAAAGTTGACGGCGGCGGCACCGCCGTCATTGACGAAGAACGTATCGTTGATACCGAAGGAGAAGCTGCTGTTCTGGGTCGCTTCGCCGGAGAGGTTGATGTCGATCACCTTGACGTTAACTGCCACCTGACGCCGGCGCAGGTCGAGTTGCATCAACAGGGCAGTTGCGATCTCAACTTTTTCGGGAGGTCCCACCAGGGTAACGGAATTCAGGCGGGGGTCGGCTGAAACTGATAACCCTCGAAGCAACAGAGGCCCTTGTCCCTCTGTTGCTCCCAGAGCGATGATTCGGGGGGTTGTTGTTTCCACAACCCGTTGCAGTAGACCCTGACCGACGACTTGAACTTGAGTTTGATCAATTTGAATTTGAGTTTCAGCCCCCTGGGTGCTTAAATAGCCAGCAGCACTCTCTGCCTGTGTCTGATTCAGCCGCAGAGTTCGCATGACTACATCTTGTGCAGATTCAGGAAGTTCGGGACCGACAAAAACGGTATTTCCAACTCGGTTCGCCTGCAGTCCCGTCAGACGGAGAACATAGTTAAAAACGTCTTGGACTGGCTCATTTTCAATATCCAGTGAGATGGTAAATTCCTCTTCCTGCTCTGAGGGCCGAAAGCGTCCTTCATCATCTTTTTCCAAATTACTGAAGGCGACATTGAGTCCGGCGACTCGCGCCAACAGGGATAAGACTTCTCTCACCGATGCGTCTCGCAACACCAGACGGGGGATGACTTCGTTGCTGTTGAGGTTGATATTGGAGACGGCGGGATTGACGTTGGAAACGGCGATATCGCCCAAGGGCGGGGCGACGGCGCGGGGTTGGAAGGGGGGAGCCGGATTAGGGTCTCGGCGCGGTTGCAGGGGCGCCTGACCGGGCTGCTGTGGGGCCAGGTTGGGGTCGGGCATGAGAATTTCTTCGCCCCCCGCCTGGTTGGGGACGGCCGGACGCCCGCCGATGTTCACATCCGGGTCCGGAACCATCACGTTGGGGGAGTCGGGAACCGGGGGGGGAGTCGCCGGAGCTTGAGCCACGGCACCCGGTGCGATCGCGATCGCAATTCCATCCGTCGCACCCTGGATAATTCTGGCGTCGGGAGATCCATTGCTTCCAGTTACGATCACCCGGACGCTGGTGGGGTCCAGTTGGCTGACCATGATCGACGAAATGCCGGGGGCCGGGTTGTTCTGCTGAAACGAACCGTTGGGCGAGTTGAGTTGGGTGTTGATAATATCGGCGACAAAATCATTCCCCCGGCGGATGACGAACACTTCCGGGCGTTCCGTCCCCTCCGTCACCAGCACCAGGTTAATTTCGCCGTTGTTCGCCTGCACCAACTGCACGTCCCGCACGACAGTAAACGCCTGGGCGGGAGCCTGGGCCAGGACGATCGCGGCGGCTCCGGCGATCGCTCCTCCACCAAATCCTAAAATCTGTTTCACATTCCCTCCTCACATTGGAAAGTGGCGGTTTTACGTTTATTTATAGATGGGTTTAAGGGTTTAAGTTAACAAATCATATTCGATGGAGCGCGATCGCAACAACTGTACACCCTACGCAATCTAAGGACGGCATTCCCGAAACCCGCCGGAACGCCTGAGCCGATGCGCTGCCCCCCACCCGACTCCCACAATTCTCGCCAGATTGAGTGATGGAAGACAGGTTAGACCATTTGACACCACCTGTCAACCGGAATTTTTACCGGGGGAAAGTGGGGCGTTGGGTAGGGGGATTTTAGATTTTAGATTCTCCTGGAGCTTCCTGGAGCCTCCTGGAGCCTCTGTGCCCCTGTGTCCAAAAAAAAGAGCGATCGCTCCTTTCAGACGCGATCGCCCCGTTATCAGGTCGATAACCGGCGATTATTTTTGTTCTTCCTCTTCCGCTTCCTGGGCGGCTTGGAGTTTGGCATCCAACTCCTCCTGACTCAGGGGGAGCAGGGCGTGCAGGTCGAAGGATGTCTCGATCCGCCGCTGGGGCTGGTCTGCGAGGGGCACGAACTGGCCCTGGCGGTATTCTCCCCGCACCTCCGGCGATCGTTCCATCAGTTCCGACTCGAAATTTCGCACCACCAACATCGGCTGCATCCGCTCCAGGGCGATCAGAAAATCCCGGGTCTGCTCGAAACTGCCCTCAAACTCGACCTCGTATTCCCGCCGTCTGAGTTTGCCGTTGACTTGCGAACCCAGGGAACCATCATCGACGATCTTCTCATATTCCCCATTTTCCAATTCCACCGGCTCGAATTTCTTAATCTGGGCTTTGAGGGCATCATCCTCGATACCCGCATTGATTTGATTGAGCTGTTCGTTCAAATCAAACATCAGGGTATTCAAAGTCGCCTCGTCAGCAAACAGGGCCGTGACGTTAGTCCGACGCTGTTTCGCTTCCTCCAGCTCCCGCTCCGCCTGCTCTCTCTTGAGCAGTTTTTCGTTTTGTTGCTCGATCTCCTGCTGCTTGGTTTGAATGTCGGCATTGAGGTTGGATCCCCGTTCCATCGCCGGGAGCACCAGTTTGAAAATGCCGGCCCCCGCCAAGAGCAATCCCACCACCGCGATCGCGATCCCGATGGTTTTGGAGGTCAACTGCAATCCGAACAAATTCGGGCCGGATACCTCCTCCTCTTCGGTTTCGGGAATGAATTCATTTGCTGCTGTCATTTGGAATAACCTCCTATGATTCGGATAACCTGACTCGCATCAGGCGGGGAAACGCTTACGGTTGAATCACGCCCTTTTCCTGCAGGGTTTCGATCCGGTTCACCAGTCCAGCGGCGTCGTTGCTTTTCAACAGGGGCAACAGTTCCGAGGCCTTCGCCGAACTGAGGGCGGTCTCGATCTCGTATTCCACCACCGGCTGCAATTCCAGGTCGGTTTGTCTGTCGCCGCCATCGACGACCAACTGGATAGGGTTGTCTTGCAGTTCAGCCGCGAGCAGTTTGGTTTTTTCTCCGTCAAAGAAAGGAGACTGATTCAGCAGGAGAATAAAATCGTTGAGCTGACCGAAAGAACTGGCGAACCCTTCGATCTTGACCGTGGCGGTATTTCGCGGCGGTGGCGGGGGGGCTTCTTCGCCCTCTTTGGCCGCGGCGGGTTCCGCGGCGGGTTCCGGTTCGGTTTGTTCGATATTGGCGATGCGGACGCCGGCAATTTGCATCAATTCAGCCACCTCCTGGCTCAGGGCAGACCAGGGTTTGATCTCGTTGAAGACTGTCGCCAGGGCGTCGGCTTCCTCGTTGGTTTGTTTGGTTTCGTTGTAGATCTGTTCGAGTTCGTTAACTTGACTGGTTTTCTCGCCCAGTTGCGCTTGTAGGGCCTCCACTTCCTTCTGAAGTTGGGCATTGCGCTGGTTGAAGACGAACCAAACTCCCCCCACCAGAGCGTTGAGAGCGATCGCGGCTCCCACTCCGATCAGGATCGGCTTTTGGTCGATCGGTTGCCCCCCGCCGCCGGGTGTGGGCTTCGGTTTCGTCGTGGGCTTGTAGTCCGGGCGATCGTTGAGAAAATTAATATCCAGGCTGTACATGGTACTATAACCTCTTGCAAGACTGTCGTGGGATGTCCGAGCGGCCGGGGCGTCCCGGTTAGCTGACCCGCAGTCCCAAACCCAAGGCCACTCCCAAACTGGCACGTTGTTCGACGGGAATTTCGCGATCGTCGGCGGAGATCCCGAGGGCTTCGATCGGATCGACTTGGGTGGCGGGCATGGCGAGACGCTGCATGAAAAACTCGTCGAGTTGTCCGATCGCAGCACCCGGACCGGCGAGGAGAAGCTGGGCAATTTCCAACCCGTCGCTCTGATTGATGTAGAAGTCAATCGAGCGGCGCAGTTCGTCGGCCAGCTCTGCTAAGACTTTAATAATGGCATTCGTCCCCGGATTGGGATCGCTCAATGCTCCCATTGTATCAGTCACGGGAAGGGTCATGGCTTGCAGCTCGCTCACGTCCCGGGAGGGGGGCAGGTTCATGGCGTTGTTGAGGGCGCTCTGCACCTGGAACAGTCCGATGGGGATGGTGCGGTTGAACTGGGGCACCCCGTTGACGACGATCGCCAATTCCGTGCTGTCGAATTCGATGTCGGCCAAAATCGCCGCCTCGTTGGAGGAAAACTGTTCGAGCTGATTTTTGAGGGTGCGAATCAGGGCGAAATTGCTGACTTCTAAAATATCCACCTGCAACCCCGCCTGCTCGAATGTGTCGAGGTAAGTATCGGTGACTTCCTTGCGGGTCGCCACCAGCAAAACCTGCACCTTTTCGATGCCGTCTTCGTCCACAAATAAGTCCAATTTCTGATAGTCAACGTCCGCTTCTTCCCGGGAAAAAGGCAGGTACAATCCTGCTTCCGCGTCCATGTAATCTTTGAGTTCTTCTTCGTTCAATTCCGCCGGAACCGCGATCAGGCGAGTCACTGCCTCCCGCCCGGGAATGGCGGTGGCGATGCGCTTAGTTTTGATATTGTTGTCGGCGAGGGTCGATTGGATGAGTTCCGACATGGTGGGCGTATCCACGATCTGACCGTCGATCACCACGTCTTCGGGGACGGGCGTGGTCGCCAAGGTGAGCAACTTTAAATTATCCCCCTTTTTGCGAAGTTCGACAATGTGAATTCGCTCCGATGCCAGTTCGATCGCCATTCCCGGCTTGCGGCCGGAAAAAATCCCTTTTAAAAAGCCAACCATAGCTGTTTTTGTGATAAGTTAAGGGAAAAACAGAACTTTTTGATGGCAAGTTCTATTGTCAACGATAACATTTCTTGGGATGGTTCGATGTCGGCGACGGGAGAAGGAGCCGGGAGTCGCGGACAAAGATGATAGAATGCGATCGGATGTGCGGTTCGTTCGATCACGGTTCCGCAGGATGATCGCCGTCGAGACTCGGTGCGATCGCCACCCGTACACCCGCCCTTGAGAGAGCAAAGTGCCATCATGGATGACTCCCACCTGCAGTTGCTTCTCGAAGATCTCAAAAGCCCCGATCCCGCCGTGCGTGACCGGGCGACCCGTCAACTCTGGCGCCTGTGGTTTGAACAAAAAGGGAGCGCCGGTTTGGAACAACTCCGCCGAGCCGAAGACTGCCTCCAAACCGGGGCCGTCTCGGACGCGGAAGCCATTTTAACGCAATTGATCCGAGATCTGCCGGATTTTGCCGAAGCCTGGAACCGCCGCGCCGTCCTCTACTACACCGCCCGCCAGTTCGCCAAGGCCCTGGGCGACTGCGAAGAAGTCGTCCGCCTCAACCCCGTCCACTTCGGCGCCCTCCACGGCATCGGACTCTGCCATGCCGCCCTGGGCAACTACCCGAAAGCGATCGCCGCCTTCCGAAGAGCCCTAGAAATCCAACCCTACTCCCTGGAAAACCAGCGCCTCATCCTCGAATGTACCGCCCGACTGTGAGGAAAGACACGAACAATCAATAGTTATTAATTTTTAACTATCAATTGTTAATTATTGCCAGACTCCAAGGCCAAAGACGAACAATCAATAATTATCAATTATCAATTATTTCCACGCCGGATGGTTGAACAGCGCCTCGATCACCCGCCGGCCTCGCAGTTGGTTGGACAGGGGCAGGTGGCCGGCGGGCGCCTCCAGATTCCAGGTGAACCCGTCGGGGTAGCGAGTCCAGGTACGGCCGCTGCGCCAGCCAATTTTAGGCCAGAATTTGTCCCAATTTTTGCCCGTCCCCAGCCAAATTTGGCGCTGCACCGAATAGCCGAATTGCCCGAGGGAGTGGATCCGCCAGAGGGTGTCTAGGGTTTGCAAGTCAGTCGTCGGAAAGCGCTCGACTTCGGAAAAATAGAGCCAGTTCCGTTGCCGGGATCTCGGGCCAGCCAGTTCGCACAGCTTTTCCAGGGTGAGGCGGTCGGCGGTCTGGAAATTTTCCCGGACGAGTTCCTGTTGGACGGGAAAATAGTCCACCGCCGAGTCCGAGTCGAGGGGGACGACCCCTTTGGGGAAGTGGTCTTGCAGAAATGCCGTGGTTTTGGGGGAATTGGCGGTATAGAGACTTTTGTAAGCTTCCCCTTCGACGGGGGTGGGGGGGTGCGATTTCCGGGAGAGCAAAAATTCCATCAACAGGTCCGAACCCTCCTCCCCGGCCGTCGCCAGGGCTGCGATCGCCTGTAGCTGCGTCTTCTCAGAATCGGAGTCGAGTTGGGAACGGAGTGCGTCGAGATCGGGCGACAAATCCCGTTCGGAGGGAGCGATCGAATCAGTCATAGGAGGGGTTGGAGTTGGGCGATCCAGGATTACAGCAGTTTTTGACGTTCCATCATTGTACAGGGGCATCCGACAGAATTCTACAGGGTAGGGGGTGGGGAATTTTAGATTTGAGATTTCCCGAGGATGCGATCGACCAGGCCGCTGGTGGAACTGGGGATCTCGACGGTCACGAACACGATGCGACCCCCGCAGGCTTGCACGGTGGGGGTTTCGGGCAGGGTTGACCGGGTGTAGTCGCCCCCCTTGACGTAGATATCCGGTTGGAGGGTTTCGATGAGGCGGTCGGCGGTGCGATCGCCGAAAATTACCACCCCGTCCACGGGTTTGAGGGCGGCCAGCACCTCAGCCCGCTGCCATTCCGGCACGATGGGGCGGGGGGGGTAGCCCGGTCGGGGGGGTTTGATGGCGCGGACGGAGCGATCGCTGTTGAGTCCCACCACCAGCGATCGCCCCAGGGATTTGGCTTGGGTGAGGTAGCGGACGTGTCCGGCGTGGATGAGGTCGAAACAGCCGTTGGTGAGCACCAGGGGCCGCCACCGTTCCGGGTGGCGGGCGATCGCCTCGGCTATAGATTGAAGGGAATAGAGATCGTCGGGCATGGTTGGGATCGGTTTGGGGGCGGGGATATTCGGGGGTCGCGCCCCATCTTGTAACGTTTGTTTATGCGATGGTCGAGAATGGCGTCCGGTGGCATACCTTGGAGAAAGGGAGCGATCGCGATCGCGATCGCGATCGACCGGAAGGCCGACACCCAAACATTACACCGGGGGAACCTACCGACCCGCCTTCAATGGACTCAAAATTAACCTATGTTAGTGTAGCCGTAGGTCGGTCGCCACTCCAAGTCAAAGATCAAATGTCCAAACTCGCCCGGTTCCTGGGTCTTTTTTGCGGTGCTTCCTCGAAGTTGGACGGTGTGCGAACGGCTGGCCGAGTTAACCGGCCGATCCGATGGCAGCTCGAACTCATCTCGCCCCTGTTGCGAACACACAATTAGATCACCGAAAGTCCCATGACATCAACAACAAACCGTCAGTTTTCCTTCAAAGCCTCCTGGAGTCTCAAAATCGTCGGGGCTATACTCATTATTTCGGCCCTGGTTGATTATCTGGTGTTGTTATTCCCCCTCAATCTGACCGATCGCAACTGGCTGATCCAGACGGCCAGCAGCCTGGTTGATCGGGGGGTGGTCCCCCTGGTGGGGATGGCGCTGATTTTGATCGGGTATTGGATGGACAGCGTCCTGGCCGGCGCCGGCAAGTCCGGGAAATCTCCCGTCGCCGACCTGCGGTTTTGGGTCGCCATCCTCGCCAGCTTGCTGGGGTTAATGTACCTGTTGCTGTTTCCGCTGCACCTCAACAACACCCGTCTGGCGCGGCGGGATGCCCTGGCTCAAATCAACCAGCAGGCGACCCAGGCCGAAACGGAATTGGAGACCCAGTTGGGCAGCGCCCAATTTCAACAGCAGGTGGAACAGCGCAAAACCCAACTCCGCACCCAACTCGGCAGCCTCCTGCAAAACGAAGACCAGTTGAACCAGGCGATCGAAGAAGGAAACGTCCCCCAGCCAATTCAAGACCTTCTGGAACAGGCGAAGACCGATCCTGGCGTCCTCGACGATTTTTTGGAACAGCAGGCCGATTCCCTCCCCACCCAGTTGCTCACCCAAATTCGCGAACGCAAGGCGCAACTCGAACAGCAGGCGAGACGGCAGTCGCTCAAATCCAGCCTCCAGACCGGAATCAACAGCTTGCTGCTGGCGATCGGTTATATCACCGTGGGTTGGACGGGTTTGAAAGGGTTGGGCCTGACGAATAAGAGCCGCCGCAAGCCGTCGTCTCCGTCGTCGGCGAGTTGATCCCCGAGGCAGTGCGGACGCCGGCGATCGCGAACGGGACACTTCCGATCCCCGGAGGCGGGGCATCTACCGCCGGCGCGAACCCGAAGCGAGCCGTCGGACATCCCGGATCTCCAGAGTTCCGGTCTCCACCTCCGGGGATAGCCCCCCGCGCGAAACACTGCCTTTTTTTCCCACACCTGCATCACTGATCGCGATACGATGTTTTCAATTTATATCTTGACTTACAACGACGAGATCGACATTGCGGCCTGCATCGAGTCGGCCCTCCAATGCGACGATATCATTGTGGTGGACTCCTTCAGCAGCGATCGCACCGTCGAGATCGCCGAACGCTACCCCGTGCGGGTCCTCCGACACGAGTTTGAAAGCCACGGCCGCCAGCGCACCTGGATGCTGCGGAACGTCCCCGCCAAACATGAATGGGTCTACATCCTCGAATCCGACGAGCGCATGACCCCGGAACTGTTCGCCGAGTGCGATCGCGCCAAGGACAACACCGACGGCAACATCGGCTTCTACGTCGCCGAACGGGTCATGTTCATGGGCCGCTGGATTCGCCGCAGCACCCAATACCCCCGCTACCAGATGCGCCTGTTCCACAAGGAGAAAGTCTGGTTCGACGACTACGGCCACACCGAGCGGGAAGTCTGCGAAGGCCCCACCGGCTTCCTGAAAGAAACCTACCCCCACTACACCTCCAGCAAGGGTATGAGTCGCTGGCTCGACAAGCACAACCGCTACTCCACCGACGAAGCCTATGAAACCGTCAGGCAGTTGCGATCGGGGACGGTGGACTGGAAGAACTTGTTTTTCGGGAAGACGGAAGTCGAACGGCGGCACGCCCTCAAAGATCTGTCCCTGCGGATGCCGTTTCGCCCCCTGATCCGGTTTTTGTATATGTACATCCTGCTCGGCGGCTTCCTCGACGGCTCCGCTGGCTTCGCCTGGTGTACCCTGCAAGCCTTCTACGAGTACCTGATCTTGATCAAAGTTTGGGAGATCGAGAATCTGCCCGCCCCGAAACTCGATCCGGATGGCGAACCCAAGGGGGCGATCGCAGAGGCGACCCCGGCCGACCTCCCCCAATTTTGAGAATCGGGCCGTCCCACAGGGTGCATTTGTAACAAATTTAATCAAGAAACGCTACGAAATATATCGGATTGCAAAGAATCGATCGATTCCCTTTACCCTGATGTCCCTTCATTTCGGGGTCATTTAATCCCGGGGTGCGGCGGACTCCGGGATGTTTGCGTACCCCATCCCCTGCTACCATGTCATCTGTGTTGATGCTCGGACCGATCGACAGCTCCGGCGTGATGGTCTCCAATGTCAATTATGGTTAGCGCGGGTATTTGAAGTATGCATCTGAGTGAAATTACTCATCCAAATCAACTCCACGGTTTGTCTGTCCACGAACTGCAAGAAATTGCCCGACAAATCCGCGAGAAACATTTAGAAACGGTCGCCGCCACGGGGGGACACCTGGGGCCCGGACTGGGCGTGGTGGAACTCACCCTGGGACTCTACCAGACCCTCGACCTGGATCGGGACAAGGTGATCTGGGACGTGGGACACCAGGCCTACCCCCACAAAATGGTGACGGGCCGCTACAACAATTTCGGCACCCTGCGCCAGAAAGACGGCGTGGCGGGCTACCTGAAACGCTGCGAGAGCCGTTTCGACCATTTCGGCGCCGGACACGCCTCCACGAGCATCTCCGCCGCCCTGGGGATGGCGATGGCCCGGGATATGCGGGGCGAAAACTTCAAGGTCGCGGCCGTCATCGGTGACGGTGCAATGACCGGGGGCATGGCTCTGGAAGCCATCAACCACGCCGGCCACCTGCCCCACACCAATATGATGGTGGTCCTCAACGACAACGAGATGTCCATCTCCCCCAACGTCGGCGCCATCCCCCGCTACCTCAATAAAATGCGCCTGAGCCCCCCCGTGCAGTTCCTGAAAGATAACCTGCGGGAACAGTTCAAACAAATTCCCTTCGTCGGCGAGACGTTGAGTCCCGACATGGAGCGCCTCAAAGATGGGATGAAACGTCTGGCGGTGTCGAAAGTCGGGGCGGTGATCGAAGAGTTGGGCTTCACCTACCTCGGCCCGGTGGACGGCCATAATTTGGAGGAGTTGATCGACACCTTCCAGCAGGCCCACGAAATCAAAGGCCCGGTGATGGTCCACGTCTCCACCACCAAGGGCAAGGGTTACGCGATCGCCGAAAAAGATCAGGTCGGCTACCACGCCCAGTCCCCCTTCAACCTCGCCACCGGCAAGGCGATCCCCTCCAACAAACCCAAGCCCCCCGGCTATTCCAAAGTCTTCGCCCAAACCCTGATCAAACTCGCCGAAGACAACCCCAAAATTTTGGGCATCACCGCCGCGATGGCGACGGGGACCGGTCTGGACAAACTTCAGGCCAAACTCCCCCAACAGTACATCGACGTCGGCATCGCCGAACAGCACGCCGTCACCCTCGCCGCCGGACTCGCCTGCGAGGGGATGCGCCCCGTGGTGGCGATCTACTCCACCTTTTTGCAGCGGGCTTACGACCAAATCATCCACGACGTCTGCATCCAAAAGCTGCCCGTGTTCTTCTGTCTCGACCGGGCCGGGATCGTCGGCGCCGACGGCCCCACCCACCAGGGGATGTACGATATCGCCTACCTGCGCTGCCTGCCCAACATGACCATCATGGCGCCGAAGGACGAGGCGGAATTGCAGCGAATGATGGTGACGGGCATCAACCACACCGACGGCCCGATCGCCATGCGCTATCCCCGGGGATCGGGGTTGGGCGTCCCCCTCATGGAAGAGGGCTGGGAACCCCTGCCCATCGGCAAGGGCGAAATCCTCCGCCACGGGGAAGACCTGCTACTGCTGGGGTACGGTTCGATGGTCGCCTCGGCGATGCAGGTGGCCGAAATTCTCGGCGAACACGGCATCGAATCCACGGTGGTCAACGCCCGGTTCGTCAAGCCCCTGGATACGGAACTGATCCTGCCCCTGGCGCGGCAGATCGGCAAGGTCGCCACCCTGGAGGAGGGCTGCGTCATGGGCGGCTTCGGGTCTGCGGTGGCCGAAGCCCTGATGGATCACCAGGTTCTGGTGCCACTGAAGCGGTTCGGCGTCCCCGACAAACTGGTAGACCACGCCAAGCCGGACGAGTCGAAGGCGGATCTGGGCCTGACCAGTTCCCAAATTTCCGAACAGATCCGGGAGGCGTTCTTCAGCAAGCAACCCTCTCCCGTGAGTTGATCGGCGCTACGGAAAGGGGGCGCGATCGCTCCCCCTTTCGAGTTCCCGCTGCCCCACTAAAATAGAATTGGACGCACTCGAGTCCGGATCTCGAACATTCGCCGAGGCGAAGACTACGAATTGATTTGTAGTTGTCGCTTTGGCGATCGTTCGTTGTGCGGGTACTTTTCGATTTCGCGTCCCGGCACTACTCTATTGTGAATTGCGATCGCGATCGCATCGACCGTTAGCCCAACACAGAAGTCAACCTTGTCCATGAATTCAGACGACATCCCAACCCCAGACCGAGACGAACCATTGAATCCCCCGACCGAATCATCACCCCTCGAGTCCGGCGACAATCTCGACGGCCAAGCCGACGAACTGCGACAGGAGATCGCCCGACTCCGGGCGACCAAAGCCAAACTTCAGCAAGAACAGAGCGACCTCTCCCAATCCATCGGCAATTTGGTGTCCGAAACCCTCGGCGAGTTGGAACGGCGACGCCAAGCCCTGCAAGTGGAAGTGGAAAAACTCGAACGCCGCCGCGATCGCATCCAAAAGGAGATGCGGACCACCTTCGCCGGCGTCTCCCAGGATTTGGCGATCCGGGTGCAGGGCTTCAAAGATTACCTCGTCGGCAGCCTCCAAGATCTCGCCGCTACGGCCGAACAGCTCGATTTGATCCCAGAAGCTCAGGACACCCCGGCTCCATCGAGTTCCCCCGCCGCCCCGGTGTCCCCGGAGGAGTCTCCGGACGAGTCCCCCGCGCCCCAATTTACCCCATCGGCTTTTCAAGAACAGACCCAGCAAATCCGCCGTATTATTGACCAATATCGCACGATGCCGGACTATTACGGCCCCCCCTGGCAGTTGCGACGCACCTTTGAACCCATCCACGCCAAACAGGTTTCCAACTGGTTTTTCACCCAAGGGGGACGGGGGGCGATGCGGACGATGGGCTCCCGCCTGCAAAATATTCTGGTGGCCTCGGCGACCGTCTCGGTGCTCAGAACCCTCTACGACGATCGCCTGCGGACGCTGGTTTTGGCAAACAGTCCCGAGCGGCTCGGAGAGTGGCGGCGGGGACTGCAAGATTGTCTGGGCATCGACCGCCGCGACTTCGGCCCCGATCGCGGGGTGGGATTGTTTGAAGACCCGGAATTGTTGGCCCAAAAGGCGGAGCGGTTGACCGGCGGCGGCTGGCTCCCGTTCATCATCATCGACGACGCGGAGGAAAAAATTAGCCTTTCCTTACTTCAGTTTCCCCTCTGGCTGGCCTTCGCTCCCGACCCCCAGGCGGCTCAATCTGCGGCGGACAAATTTTAGTTTTTGGTGAACGGTTGACGGCGGCGGTCGCCGGCGATTTCTCCCCTCCGATCCATCCGGGTCCGGGGGAGATCGTCTAAACTGGGATCGGTGTGGGACTTTGAAGATCGGCGCGGGGATCGAGGAGTTGAGATGAACAGGTCAGAACCTCCCCCGATCGCATCCCCCCACGGGCGATCGCATCCGGCCCGGGAATTATCTTTACAAAAAACGACTTGACAATCGGCTGAATGAGGCCCGATGTTGGATTTAGGATGCGAATCCGATGATCGAACTTTTAAAGGGAATGGGTTAAACATGATTGAGTGGTTCGTCTTGAATGGAGGGCTCTTGGCCGCCGCCTACCTGCTGGGATCGATCCCCACCGGGTACGCCATCGGCCGCTGGTTTTACGGGATCGATATTCGGGAACAGGGATCGGGCTCGACGGGGGCCACCAACGTCCTGAGAACCTGCGGCAAGGGGCCGGCCCTCGCCGTCCTGTTGGTGGATATCTTGAAAGGGGCCGCGGCGATCGCGATGATTTTCGCCGCCTACTCCCTCCCCGCCACCCGCCAGATCGCCCTGGAAGCCGGGATTCAAAATCCCGACGCCCTCGCCTACTGGGTGGCGACTCTTTCCGGCTTGGCGGCGGTGGTGGGCCACACCACATCGCTGTGGATCGGTTTCAAGGGGGGCAAGTCCGTCGCCACCAGTTTGGGGATTTTGTTCGCTCTCAATTGGGTGCTGGCTTTGGCGACGCTAACCGTTTTTGCGGTGGTTTTGGCGAGTTTTCGGATCGTCTCTTTGGGTTCGATCGCCGGCGCGATCGCCATTTCGGCCCTGATGATCGTCACCGGACAACCCCTCCCCTACCAACTGTTCGCCGTGGCGGCGGGTGCCTACGTCATCTGGCGTCACCGCACCAATATCGAGCGGTTGTTGCAGGGGAAAGAACCCCGCATCGGTCAGAAATTGTCGGTGGAAACCCAGTAAAGGCGCGATCGCACTTTGATCGGAAATCGGCATCTCGACTGATTCTCTCAACTCGGACGGCGAATGCTTTTTCTCTGTGTCCTTCGTTCTGATACCGACCAATTCCCACGCCGCAGAGTCGGGGAGTGTCCAATCCTCCCCCATGCGTGGGCGCGGGAGTCGAGAGTCGGGAGTCGGGAGTCGGGAGTCGGGAGTCGGGAGTCGGGAGTCGGGACAACCAAAGCCCTTTCAGAGTTTTCGGGCTTTCTTGGATTCGTTCATACGCGATCGCCATACTGGCGATCTTTTTGTTGTTTAAAAAATAAAAAAATGTTAAAAATTTCGTCGTTTTTGGGAAGAAAGCTTGATTTTTGACTTGACTTCCCGTATTATTTTATATAATTGGAATAGTGACGAAAATAAAATTTGTGCAACCACTCCATTATTCGCAACTTTGTCAAGATTTTACCGCCGATCGCGCCCCCCTGTCAACCCTTCCGCGCCACAAACTTTACAATTCTTATTAAAACGATTTCACCACTTCTCTAAAATTTCGTTCCGCCCCGATCTCATCCCGCCGCGCCTGCTCCCAAAAATCGTACAAATACCGTTTTTCAATCCGGGGAAAAGTCGGGGAGCGATCGCAAAATCGACTGGGGAATGGCATCAGCCAACAGCGGAAATTGACGGACTCCCGATGCCGAATCGGAAATGACAGCGCGGGAGTCTCGCAGCCGGAGCGGATTCTTGACGCGATCGCTCACTGCTATGTTTTTGTTTTGAAAAAATTAAAAAAATATTAAAAATTTCGACTTTTTTTTGAGGGGGGTTGATTTTGGGCTTGACTTCCGGTATTATTTTAGATAATGGGAGTGGTGATTGAAATAAAATTTTTGCGACCACCCCATTATTAAGAACCTTGTCAATATCATACCGCCAGCCGTCGCCCCCTGTCAACCCCTCTTCGCCGAAAAATTTACAATTCTTATTAAAACGATTTCACAAATCGTACAAATACCGTGGGGAAGAGGAACAATTAATTATCAATTATCCATTGTCAATTATCAATTCAATTTAACTTCCCAATTCCCGGGAGCGATCGCGCGCCGCCCGCACCGCCTCAATTAAAGCCGAGCGAAAACCCGCCGCCTCCAATTGAGCGATTCCGGCGATCGTCGTGCCCCCCGGACTGGTGACGCGATCCTTGAGTTCGGCCGGGTGCAGTTCCGTTTCCCGCAGCAGTTGGGCCGTGCCCCAGACGGTACTCAAAGCCAACTTAGCCGCGATCGCCCGAGGCAGTCCCGCCGCCACCCCACCGTCCGTCAGGGCCTCGACCATCACGGCGACGTATCCGGGACCCGAACCCGATAAACCCGTCACCGCATCCATCAAATATTCCGGGACTTCCACCACGTCCCCCACCGCCGACAGAATTTCCGTGGCCCGCTCGACGTGGACGGCTTCCGCCCGTTTTCCGGAGGCCAGGGCGCTCATCCCCGCCCCCACCGTTGCGGGGGTATTGGGCATCACCCGAATCACGGGGCGATCGGGGACAGCCCCCTGCAACGTTTCCAGGGTCGTCCCGGCCAAAATTGACAAGACCAGCGTCTCCGGCGGCACCGCGGCCAAATCCGAAGCGATCGCGCCGAAGATCTGGGGCTTCACGGCCAGCAACACCACCTCAGAAGCCCCTGCAGCCTCGCGATTCTCGGAGGTGAGAGCCACGCCATACTGTTGAGAAAGGGACTCCCGCCGAGCCGGCGAGGGGTCGCTGACGATGACTTCCGAGGGCTGGTACACCTGTCGCGCCAGGAGGCGAGACAGCAGCGCCTCTGCCATCACCCCGCCGCCGATCGCCCCAAATTTAAACCCTGTCATAAATCTTTTCTAAATCGCATTGAACACTCATCGATCAGGAGGAGTGAGGAGTCACAAGTCAGAAGTGAAGAATTTCTCACTTCTGGTATGGAGTGTGGGGAAAGTGAAAAGTGAAATGTTACCTATTCCCTATTTCCTATTCCCTATTCCCTATTCCCTATTCCCTATTCCCTATTGAGCAACCGTGACCGTTTTTGACTCGTACCGCTGAGGGGCTCGCGGCCACCGGTTGCCGAGGTTCCAATTGAAAACAACTACTGGATAGCCTGGATTTTCTCCGGTTGCCAGACGGAACTCGCCGTCGGAGCCATGCGGGGACGGACGCCCGGAACTTCGTTGGCCACGCCGGATTGGGTTCTGACCTGAACGCAACTGGGCGTAAACAGGAAGATGCTCTCCCCGATGCGCTCTTGGTGGCCGTCGAGGGCATAGGTGCCGCCGGCGACAAAATCCACGGCCCGCTGGGCTTGGTCGGGGTCCATCATCGTCAGATTCAAAACGACGGACTTGCGCTCTTTGAGGGCGCGGATGGCGGCGGGCATTTCTTCAAAGGTGCGCGGCTCCATCACCATCACCTCGGAAATCCCGTTGAGCGCTCCTGGCATTCCAATCACGTTATTATTCATTCCGGTTGAACCCACTCCTACTGACTCAGGTGTAAGATTGCTGCCGCCGACGGTGCCGACGGTTCTTTCCCGCCCGCGGCGGGGGCTGCGGCGTTCCTCCTCGGCGACGAGGGGGGCCGCCTGCGGTTGGGGGGCTTGCTGGTACATGGTCTGGTACTGGTCCCCTTCCATTTCATCGTATTCGTAGTCGTACTCAACGGATTCGTTGAGTCCCACGAAATCCCGAAGTTTGCCAAACAGTGTATTCACGGTGTACTCTCCATCGAAACTCCGAACCCCGACCGAACTCTCCTCACGGGTTAGCCCGGAGGGGTTTACTATTCTGAGTTTTTCTGTACTCGGTCATCTTGACAGAAAAAATACGCTCTCGTCTATATCTTTCTCTTACCAAATATACTCTGTCCGGGCCGGATCAGAGTCGCACCCGCTTCTACGGCGAGTAAATAGTCGGCCGACATTCCCATCGACAATTCCCGCATTTGGATGTGATCCCAATTTTGCGACCGGATGCGATCGGCCAATTCTCGGGTGGCCTCGAACACCGATCGCGTCTCGGTTTCGTCCAATCCCTGGGGGGGGATTGTCATCAGACCTTGAATTTTTAGGGCCGTGCAGGCGTCCAATTTCGGCAGGTCGGCCATCAATTCGGGGACAGTCCAACCGTATTTGTTGGGGTCTGGCAAGATTTTCACCTGAAAACAGACGTGCGGCGATCGCGACTGTTCCCGGGCTAGGCGATCAAGCCGCTTGGCGAGTTTCAAACTGTCCACCGAATGAATCCAATCAAAATTGGCGATCGCCCGCGCCGCTTTGTTACTCTGGACGTGGCCGATCAGGTGCCAGGTGATATCCGTGAGATCTCGCAATTGTTCCTGTTTAGCCTCCGCCTCCTGAACCCGATTTTCTCCGAAATCCCGCACCCCGGCGGCGTAGGCGACTCGAATTGCATCGGCGGACACCGTTTTGGTCACGGCGACGAGTCGCACGGAGGGGGGGATGGAAGCGCGAATATTGGCAATTTGTTCGGCGATCGAATCACTCATATCGAAAATCTGTCTGGGGTGGCGTCCGGCATCTCACTAAAAGTCAAAAATTGACGGGAGGGAGAAGCGGTTTGAGAGATTTAGGTCGGACTTGAGAGGACTTGCGGGGCATTTCCAACCGCGATCGCGCACTGATACCAGATCAACGGTTACTGAAACGTGCGGTGGTGGATGGATTGCAGTTTTCGGAGGGCCTCCTCCTGGCCCGTGCGTCGCAACATCCGCAGGCGAATTTCCACCAACAATCTGGCATCCGAGCGACTGATGGGTTCAAACTTCAATCCGGCGGGCGATTGGGTCACTAAAAAAAAGAGGCGCTGGGCGTAAAGGGTCGTAAATAACTCTTGATTATCTTCAACCGGGCAAACTTTGAAAAGTAAGCCGAAGTTGGGATGGTTCATGTAAGTTTCAGTTGTCATTCAACCTCAAAGTCAGCAAATAATCGCTTCAATCAGCTTAATGCAAGGGTCGGCATTGTCGAAAACTGGAGCAGTTGAATGGCGGGAATCCCGCGATCGCCGCATCGCAGAACGCCGGAGACCCGAAACCGCGATCGGTTTCGCGTCGAAGATCCGCCGATATATCTTGACATTCTCCCGGCAACTTTTCAAGTCTGACAAAAGAGAAAGATTTTTCCCGATGCCTCAAGGTTCCCAGCCCCAAATCAAGCGCAATCCCCAAAACAGCGTCAGGCCCGCCAGCGCGATCCAATCCCGCCAGCGGATGCGGAGCTGATGCCACTCGACCCGGTGTCGGTTCGGACTGGTGAACCCCCGCACCTTCATGGCGTTGGAAATTTGCTCGGCCCTCAACAGTAAATTCTCCAGCAGTCGTTCCGCCACCAACAGCCAAATTTGGGTCGCCCGCCGCAGGCCCAATTTTTTCCAATCGATCGCCCGAGTCCGTACCGACCGATACAAATTCTGAATTTCCTCCAATACCAGCGGAAAAAATCGCAGCGAGAGAGTAAGTGTCAGGGCAATTTCCGTCACCGGAATTTTCAGCCACCGCAGCGGCTTCATCAAACTTTCCAATCCCGCCGCAATTTCCTCTGAAGCCGTCGTCAGCAAATACAGATTGGTGCTGTAAACCAAAGTAAACAGCAGCGTACTGATCCGCAACCCCAAATCCAAGGAATAGCGAGTAACGGTCAGGGGACCCTGAACTATGAGGACGTAGCGGTAGGGCGTCGGTTGGGGTAGCGGTGCGGCGTTCTCGGCAGTTTCCCCCAGAGAAAACGCGATCTCGTCCGGCGGCAGGCGGGGTTGGTGTTCCACCGTCAAGCCGTCGGGGAGGATGCAACTGATCGCGAACAGCAACCCGCAGAACATCAGCAGCCAACCCATCTGCCGTTTCCAAACCCGCAGGGGAATTCGCGCCGTCAGCGTAATCAGGATCAGCAGGCCCACCAACCCCAGGCGCCAGAGGGAACTGGCCAGCAGGGGGGCGAGTAAAAAACTCATCAGCCAGACCAACTTGATCCGGGCGTCGAGGCGGTGCAGCCAGGTGATCGGCTGTTCCAGATACAGGCCGATGGGGAGCGATCGCAATAAATCCATAGAAAGATCAGTTCGTCTTCAATTCTCGATTCAGACCCGCGTGGCCCGGTTGGCCGAACCCCGCTCCACTTCCCGCATCGCCTTGCCCCGCCACATCAGCCGGATCGGCGTCCCGGAAAATCCCAGTTGTTGCCGGAACTGGCCTTCCATGTAGCGACGGTAATTGTCCCCGAACCGCTTGGGATCGTTGACAAATAAAACGATCGTCGGCGGTCGGGAACTGACCTGGGTGCCGTAGTAAATTTTTCCCTGGCGTCCCTGGCGGTTCGTGGGGGGGGAGTGCCAGCGTACCGCCTCTTCGATCACTTCGTTGATCACCGCCGTGGACACCCGACGCCGGTGTTCTTGGGCCGCCTGGTCTGTCAGGGCCAAAATTTTGTTCACCCGCTGTCCGGTTTTGGCGCTGACAAATATCATGGACGCCCAGTCGAGGAAATACAACCGCGATCGCAACACCTTCTCAAAATCCAAAATGGTATAAGTATCCTTCTCGATCGCATCCCATTTATTCACCACGATCACACAGGCCCGCCCGTCGTCGGAAATCCGCCCCGCCAGCTTCTGATCCTGGTCCGTCACCCCCTCCTCGGCATCGATGACGAACAACACCACATCCGCCCGACGGATCGCCTTGAACGCCCGGTTGATCCCGAAAAACTCCGCCCCATACTCGACGTGCTTTTTCCGGCGAATTCCCGCCGTATCGATCAAACGGTAAATCTGGCCGTTGCGTTCCACCACCGTATCGATCGCGTCCCGAGTCGTGCCGGAAATGGGGCTGACGATCGCCCGTTCCTGCCCCAAAAACGCATTCAACAGGCTGGATTTGCCCACGTTCGGCCGTCCCACGATCGCCACCCGCAACTCCTCCTCGTCGGAGACCTCGTCGGCGGGGGGCAGGTGTTCCATCAGGGCGTCGAGCAGTTCCCCCGTCCCGCTGCCGTGGATGCTGGAAATCGGAAACGGATTTCCCAACCCCAACTCCCAAAACTGCGCCGCCTGGGTGATGCCGAGGGTGGGAGATTCGCACTTGTTCACCGCCAGCAACACCGGGACCTGGTGTCCCCGCAGCCAACTGGCGATCGCTTCGTCCCCCCCCGTCGGCCCGGTCTGTCCGTCCACGACGAAAATCGCTGTCGTCGCCTCCGCCAAGGCCATCAAAGCCTGTTCGCGGATCAGCGGCAGGAACTCCGTTTCGTCGTCGAACACCAGCCCCCCCGTATCCACCACCACGAACTCCCGATCCTGCCAAAATGCGGGGCGGTAGGTGCGATCGCGGGTGATCCCCGGTTCGTCGTGAACGATCGCGTCCTGGGTAGCCGTGAGACGGTTGACTAAGGTAGACTTCCCCACATTGGGGCGTCCGATAATGGCAACAATGGGTCGAGACATGGAACTGTAGCCCGGTGCGGGCTCCGATAGTGCTAATGTTCTATCTTATCGCTTGCCGGCTTCCGAGTGGGGAGTCGGGAGTCGGGAGTCGGGAATGGGAAGAGGGCGAATCCCATCCACCCCAATTTTTCACTTTTCACTTTTCATTTTTCACTTTCTTACATGGAACGGGTAATTTCGGCGATCGGACTCGTGGTTTTCGTGGGATTGGCTTATCTCTTTTCCGTCGATCGCAAGGCGGTGCGGTGGCGTCCGGTGCTGTGGGGGATCGCCCTGCAAATTTTCTTGGCGATTTTTATATTAAAAATTCCCCTCGGACTGGCCATATTTAAAGCCCTCGGCGATATGGTTACCCAATTCCTAAATTTTTCTGATGCCGGGGCGCAATTCTTATTCGGCGAGGGATTCGAGGAACATTTCATCGCCTTCAAAGTCCTGCCAACTATCATCTTTTTTTCCTCCTTTATAACGATACTGTATCACTACGGAATTTTGCAGAAGGTGGTGGAATGGGTGGCGGTGGTGATGGTGCGGACGATGAAAACTTCCGGTTCGGAAACCCTCTCCTGTTCCGCCAATATTTTCGTCGGCCAGACCGAAGCCCCGCTGTTGATCAAACCCTACATTTCTACGATGACGCGATCGGAACTCCACGCGGTCATGACCGGGGGATTCGCCACCGTCGCCGGGGGCGTTTTGGCCGCTTATATCTCCTTCGGAGTCCCCGCCGAACACCTGATCGCCGCCTCGGTGATGTCTGCCCCCGCCGCCCTCGCCATTTCCAAAGTCTTTTATCCGGAAACCGAAGTTTCCCCCACGGCGGGACAGGTGAAAATCGAAGTCAAACCCACCTCGGCAAATGCGATCGACGCGGCGGCGATCGGCGCGTCGGAGGGGATGAAACTCGCCTTGAATGTGGCGGCGATGCTGATCGCGTTTTTGGGATTATTGGCGTTGGTCAATGGCATTTTGGGATGGGTCGGAACCGGAATCGGGGTGACGCAATTGTCATTAGAATGGATTTTTTCGTTCGTCTTCGCCCCCGTCGCTTGGCTGATGGGCGTGCCGTGGGAGGACTGTCGCCAGGTCGGTATATTACTCGGAAAAAAGACATTTTTAAATGAATTTATCGCCTATTTAGATCTGCAACGACTGATCGAAAATTCCACTTCTCCGGAAGCCGGCCCGACCCTCTCCCCGAGGGCGATTTTGATCTCCACCTACGCTTTGTGCGGCTTTTCCAACATCGGATCGATCGCCGTCCAAATTGGCGGCATCTCCGGCATGGCACCGGAACGGCAACCCGACCTGGCCCGACTGGGCGTCCCGGCGATGGTGGCGGGTTCCCTGGCCTGCTTCATGACCGCCTGCGTGGCCGGGATGTTAAGTTGATTTGGGGACATCTGAAATCTAAAATTAGGGCGCAAGCCAGGGGCCCCTACAATTCACACACTCCCAACTCTGCTTTTGATACAATAAACGGTGCGATCGCCCGTAAAATTGGGATTGAGACAGATTGGAGGTATCAGATGAGTTTGAATGTGGTGACGCTCGTGGGACGGGTGGGCAGCGATCCGGACGTGAAATATTTTGAGTCGGGGACGGTGAAATGTCGGTTGAGTTTAGCCGTCGATCGCCGGAGTCGCAACAGCGATAAACCCGACTGGTTCAATCTGGAGATGTGGGGCAAGACGGCTGAAATTGCCTCCAATTACGTCCGCAAGGGACGTTTGGTCGGGGTGAAAGGGCAATTGAAAATTGATACTTGGTCCGATCGCAATACCGGGGCGGAACGTTCGAGTCCGGTGATTGTCGTCGATGACCTGCAAATGTTGGGATCGCGTCGGGACAATGAAGCGGGTGATGTCCCCGACAATTACGATGAATTTTAGTGCGATTCATCTAATCCGCACCTATGCATGAAACGTTGTACGCCAAATATTCAGTCTCGTGAGTTCACCAGAATTAGATCGGATCTTGACCGAATTCCAATCCGGAAAAATTGCATTCGAGCAAGGGCGATACCGCCAGTCGGTACGACATTTGGAAACGGCCCGCGATCGCGTGGAAACGGCTTCCCGGCTGGGGGGGGAGGTGCAACTTTGGCTGGCGACGGCCTACGACGCGGCGGGCGATCGGCAAGATGCGATCGCCCTGTGCCGCTCCCTGAAGTTCCACCCGAGTTGGGAAACCCGAAAACAGTCCCGCCGCCTCCTGGAAATTCTGGAGGCCCCCAAACTCAGCCCGGACTCGGAAGGACTCGTCGAAATTCCCGACCTGAGCGATATCGACACCGACGGCAAGAACTTTGCGGTGGCCAGCGCCAAGTCGGGGGGCGCTTCGACATCCCGCTCCCAAACCCAAAAAATGGAAGAGGAACCGCTCGATCTGAGCCAAGTGAACACCAAGGACAATCAATTTCTGTGGGTTGCCCTCATTGCCCTCGGACTGGCCGTGAGCAGTTTATTCCTATTCGCTTCGGGCTGAAGTGAGAACGGTTCGGGTGTGGCAAAGGATGAATCGCTCATAATATATAAATAGTATGGAATTTGATAATCCAGACCTCGAAACGATAAAGCGCCAGTTGATGAGTAGCAAACGACCCAAAAAACCGAAAATGCTGGTGGTAGATGACGAGCCAGACAATCTGGATTTGCTTTACCGCACATTTCGGCGCGATTTTAGCGTTTTTAAAGCTGAGAGTGGAAAGCGAGCCCTGGAGATCTTGGCGGCGGAGGGGGAGGTGGCGGTGATCATCTCCGACCAGCGGATGCCCGAAATGAAGGGGACGGAGTTTCTCAGCAAAACCGTGCCGCAGTTCCCGAATACGGTTCGGATCATTTTGACGGGGTTCACCGACATCGAAGACTTGGTGGACGCGATCAATTCCGGCCAGGTCTACAAGTACATCACGAAGCCCTGGGACCCGAACGAACTGAAAACCGTCGTCCAGCGGGCTGCGGAAACTTACGAACTCCTCAAGCAGCGGACTGAGGAACTGCAGCGGGCCCAAAAGCAAACCCGACTGCTGGCGACCATCATGGATCTGGCGCTGAAGGCGGAGGCGTTGGAAGAGACGTTGAGGGCGATCGCGAGTTCCGTCGGAGAAGATCTGGGGGCCGATGCGGTGGTTCTGCAACCGATGGTGGCGGACAACCCGGACTCCCCCGCCGCCGGATACGGCATCGTCACGGACGCCGACACTTGGCTGAAGGACGATCCCCTGGTCGGAGAAGCGATCGCCGCCCGCACCCTACAGTGCGAAGTCAACATTCCAGCCAACTCCGACCTGGCCGAGTGCGATCGCTACAAAACCGCCGACATCCAGGCCCACCTCTGTTCCCCCATCCTCGACCGCGAGGGGATCGTGGGCCTGCTGTCTCTTCAGTGGCAAAAACCCTGCCAACTGTCCCCGGACGACCTGGATACAGTTCACCTCGTCACCCAGGAAATGGCGCTGGTGTTCTCTCACCTGCACCGACTCCAATAATTATGGTTCAAGACAAGGGAGAAATCGAAGTCGGAAACTCCGAACAGGTCCGGGATCTGTTCGACCGCATCGCCCCGGTTTATGATCGCATGAACGACTGGCTGAGTCTGGGTTCTCACCGGATCTGGAAACAAATGGCCGTCAAGTGGAGCGGCGCGAGTTCCGGCGATCGGGGTTTGGATCTGTGCTGCGGCAGCGGCGACCTGACGCGACTGTTGGCCCAGGCGATCGGCCGTTCCGGAGAGGCGGTCGGGGTGGACTTTTCCGGCCGACTGCTGGCCGTGGCCCGCGATCGCAAACCCCCCTTCACCATCCCCACAGCCCCCATCACCTGGGTGGAGGCGGACGTCCTCGACCTGCCCTTCCCCGACGACAGCTTCGACTGCGCCACGATGGGTTACGGCCTGCGAAATGTGGCGGACATCCCCCGCAGCCTCGCCGAACTCCGCCGCGTCCTCAAACCCGGCGCCGCCGCGGCCATTTTGGACTTCCACCGCCCCGGACAAACTGGATGGCAGCAGTTCCAACGGTGGTATCTCGATGACGTCGTCGTCCCCGTCGCCCGCTCCTTCGGATTCCGAGACGAGTACGCCTACCTCAACCCCAGCTTGGAAAAATTCCCCACCGGTCCCGAACAGGTCGCGATCGCCCGAAACGCCGGTTTCCCCGAGGCTAAACACTATACCATCGCGGGCGGTATGATGGGAGTATTGGTCGTCACCAAATCCCGTCCGTAGCGCGATCGCCGCGCCGCAGGTCTCTGAGAGAAAATACATGGTCAATTGGTCAGACGTGTCGATTTTGATCGTCCCCCCAGTGTTGGGGGGTATCATCGGCTACTTCACCAACGACCTGGCGATCAAAATGCTGTTCCGCCCCTACAAAGCGGTCAAAATCGCGGGACGGCGACTCCCCTTCACCCCGGGTCTCATCCCCCGCAACCAAGAACGTCTGGCGCAGCGGGTGTCCGACACGATCCTGCAGTCCCTCCTCACCCCGGAAGAACTGCAAAACATCGCCCGCCGCCTGTTGAAAACCGAACGCATCGAAGCGACCATCCTCTGGTTGCTGCAACTCGCCCTGGCCCAGGTCAAAGCTGATACGGAACAAAAAACCGCCAAAATTCTAGCCGGCATCCTGCGGGACTTTCTGGGGGAGTCCCTGCCTCGGGTGTTGCGGGTGCTGGCCCGCCGGGAAGATTTTTTGGAACCCCAACTCAACCAAATCTTCGATCGCGTCATGTTGGAGTTTCAACTCGGCGACCGACAGGCGCGACAACTCTCGGACTGGCTCTTAGATCGGGTGATTCCCCCGGAAGTGCTGCGGCAGGCCTTGATCGACTTCCTCACCGACCGCAACATTTCCATCATCGACGAAGGATTTCGGGAGCAAACCACGGGCACCTATTGGGTGGTCGCCAACCTGTTCGGCCTGCGGAGTACCCTCACCCGCCTGCGGACCTTTTGCCTGGACGAGAAGGAAGAAACCAACCGGCGTCTGGCGCAATTGTTGACCTCCCTCGGCGCCCGGGAACGCTTGCAAGAATGGTTGCAAAATCTGTCCGGAGCCAATTTGCCCCTCTCGACGGTGCGGGAGTTGCGGAAAACCATGCGGGATACGGTGCGGGACTACCTCCAGACCCAGGGCATCGACCTGATCCAGGGGTTGACCCAATCTATCGACTGGGAAAGGGTGTCGGCGTTGATTTTGAAGCGTCTCCAGAATTCCCCGGTCCTCAGCGATTCCCTGGGAATGGTCAGCCGGGAGTTGGCGTTGGTGTTGGAACGCTATCTGGAGAAGGATCTGGAGAATCTCGTCGCCAAGGCGATTCCGATTGTCAACTTAGATCGGGTGATTGTCGAACGGATAATGAGTACCTCCCCGCAACAGTTGGAGGTGGCGGTGAACGGGATCGTCAAAAGCGAGTTGCAGGCGATCGTCAATTTGGGCGGCTTCCTCGGCGTCATCGTCGGGTCGCTGCAGACGGTGATTTTGCTGCTGCGCTGAGAATTGAGAATTGAGAATTGATAATTGATAACTGATAACTGATAACTGATAAATTCCCGATTCCCGACTCCCGATTCCCGACTCCCGACGTCATACAATAGCTAAATCTACCCAGCTTAAATTGCATTACAGTTATGTCCGATCCCAAACGCGATCGCCGCAATCCCAAAAATCTCGACCCCGAAATTTACAAGCGCCTCCGGGCCGAAGCCAAGGCGCCTTACCGGGGTTTACGAAAATTTATATACATTTCTTTCGGGGCTTCGGGCTTCATCGGGGCCGTCGTGTTCCTCTCCAAACTGATCGCCGGCCGGGATGTCGCCTCCGCCCTCCCCAATTTTGCCCTCCAGGTGGGCATCGTGGCCCTGATGATCTGGCTGTTTCGCCTGGAGTCGCGATCGCCCCCGTCCGATTAACATAACTTCACATCGCTAGACAAACCTAAACATCTCGCAAAGAAACGAAAATAAAGAAAATATTACGAAACATCGGGTGATGTCATGATCCCTGCAACAATACAGTACAAGGATCAATTGGGGTCAGCCAAATAAAGACCCTAACGATAAATGCCCATTTACCTTCAATTGGGGTCAGCCGAATAAAGACCCTAACCATAATCAAACCCACCCCACTGCCAGCTCCCCGATCTCGGAGAGCTGGTTAGTGGCATTGATTCGGATCGGGTCTGGGCTTCGGTCAGGCAACGGTCAAGCAACGGTCAAGCCGAGGAAGAACACAGATAGGATTTGACTCCCCTGCCTCCTCCGCCTCCCCTGGCTCCCCACTCCCCAACTACGGGACGCTCACCAGGTACGGGGAGGCGATCGCTTCCGCCTCCCCCGCGTTGACCAGGGCTTGGTAGACGAAGGCCGCGACTTCGGCCCGGGTCGCGAGGCGGTTGGGGTTCAACCGATCCGGGTCAGGATAGTTCACCACCAGATTTTGGGCGGTCGCCCCCGCCACGGCGGGCCCGGCCCAATTGGGAATCTCGCCGGCATCTTGGTAGAGGGACAAAACGTCCACATTGTCCGAGCGGTAGCCGAGGCCCTGGGCCAGACCGACGATCCCCTGAATGCGGGTGATGGGTTCGCCGGGGCGAAACTGGCCGTCGGGGTATCCGGACAGGAACCCGGCCCGGTAGGCGGTTTGAATCGCTTCGTATCCCCAAAAGTCGCCGGAAACGTCGGCGAATTCCCCCGGCGGTTGCTGGGGGGCGGGGGAAAAGGCGTTGCGGACGATCGCGGCAAATTGGACGCGGGTCACGGGTTCGTCCGGGCGGAAGGAACCGTCCTCAAATCCGGACATGATGCCCCGGGCGACCAGCGCTTCGATGTAAGATTGCGCCCAATGTCCCCGCAGGTCGGAAATGGCGCCGAGTTCGATGCCCACGTCCGGGGGTTCGACTGCCGCCGCCACGAATTCCACCGGGCCGGAAATGCGAGATTCGTCGATTTCGTTGCCGATCGCCGAAATGGTGTACCCTCGGGTGGCGTTGTAGAGGTCGTAGCGATCGTTGTTGCGGATCACGTTGCCCCCGGGATCGTCCGGTGTCCCCAGGTCAGGTTGGGCCTGGGCGATCGCGACGATGCCATCCCGGCTGTTGTTTTCGATCAGGTTATTTCGCAATATCGGCTGCGCGGCGTGGGACACCACCACCCCGTCCCGGTTTTCCACGATCCGGTTTTTGACGATTTGGGGCGAGGCTTCGTCATTGACGGAAATGCCGAAGCCGGTATTTTGGAACAAGTTGCCTTGAATCACCCCCCGGCCCGATCGCGCCACGGAGATCCCGTTGCCCGCATTTTGGGAAAAAAGATTGTCGAGAATTTGGGGGTCTCCCTCGGCGCTGATAAAAATGCCGTCCCGCTGGCTGTTGACGAAGGTGGAATTGGTGATGGTGGGGTGGGAATTTTCCACCCACAGCGCCGTCCCCCGGGTGTTGGGGTTGGTGAGGGTGACGCCGACAATTTGGCTGTCGCCGAGGGTGCGGATGCCGACATTTTGGCGGGCGAAGGTGGGGCTGACGTAATTGCCCCCGCCGACGATCGCCACGGTCTGGCCGTTGGTGGCCGCGTCCCCCCGGAGCGTCACCCCCGGCTTGAGGGTGATGGGGAAGGCTTCCCCCGTCTCCTGGCTGTAGGTGCCCGGTGCCAACTGGATCACGGTGCCGGGGGTCGCCTTTTGTAGGGCGTAGGTGATGCTGCGAAACGGACCCGCTTCGGAGCCCGTGGAACCGGCGCTGTCGATGCCCCGGGCGGGATCGACGTGGAGGATTTGGGCCGCGGCGGGTTGTTGGGAAATTCGGGTGGGGGGAAGGGTTGCGGGTGTCCCATCTCCTCCGTTTTCTGCGACTCGTCCCGCCGCGATCGCCGATGCGGTCGGGAGAAGGGGGGCGATCGGCCCGAGGGCGAGGGGCGCGATCAGGAGGCCGATGCCCAGCCGCCGCCATGTTGGAAATCGAAACGGGGATGGGCTCAATTGATGACTCAGAAAAACCCGATGTGTGAGAAAATGCCGATCTGTCATGGAGGTTGTTGGTCGTGGATGTTGGGATGCAAGCACTCGGAGGTGGCCGGGGATCGGAAATGGGGCGGGGAGGATATCCCGCCACCCGTGAGAATTTTAGCCGATCCGGGGCGATCGCTCAACGGTCTGGAGATCCAGATCCCCGATGATACGGAGGTTTGAAAGGGTTGTCAGGGTGCCCTCGCCGCTCCGAGAAAAATTTTGGAACCTTTCCCCCACGGCTTGCGTCTTCCTAAAAAAGCCGGAGATCTGTCCGCGCGATCGATGATCCAATTTCCAAAATTGCCCAATTGGTACGCCGAGACGGATCTTTTGAACGGCCAGTTCCAGCCCGAGGGGAAATTGGCCCCCTCCGAAATGGAGAGTTTGTAACGCTTGATATATCAAGTGTTGGGGGAGTGTTGAGTTGAAAGTGTTCGAGCTATTGCCAGGGTTCGGCACGATCTGTTAAGCTAATGATGATTTTTTGATTCATCTTGAATTTTGGAGGAATTCTCTAGAAGCATTAGCGATCGGTAATGCCAGCCAAAACCCTAGGTCTAAGTTTCACAAACTCTCCGGATCTTAACCTCAATTGATGAGGCACAAATAGTTCGGGGTGTTGCCCATATTGTTTCGGATAAATAAAGTGAGAATTGGCTTGTAGATCGATAAAGTTCAGCACAATTTAGCCAAAATCACTCACAAACCTACCACATATCCAGACTCCTATTGTAGAATCCCAATTGTCGAAAATTGTTCAATTGTCCAATACTCGTGAGGAGCACTCATGTCAAATATAGCCGATATTAATCCACAGGTAGCCGACGTTGTCATCGGCCCAGGTGTGAATGGAGCCGTTACGATCCGACCCCTCGCGTCCGGTCAAAGTATAAGAATTCAGCCCGGTGTTAATGCAGCGCTCAACCCCGATGGAACTCCTGCGGAATCAAGCGCAGGTGCTTCCATAGTCGTCGGTAGCTCAGATGCAGATACCATCGTTGCGGGTGATAACCCCAGTATGATCATCTACGGCGATGACATAACAGGCGGGGGGAACGACTCCCTCGTTGGCGGTACGGGTGACAACGAGATCTACGGCAACCAAGGTAACGATACCATCTATGGCTTAGACGGTAACGATCTACTCTACGGCGGTCAGGGCAACGACCTCCTGTACGGCGGAGATGGAGCCGATCTGATGGGGGGCGACAAGGGTAACGACACCTTAGCTGGTGGTGCCGGCAATGATATCATGCGCGGTAACGAAGGCGATGATGTCCTTCAAGGCGGCGAAGGAGACGACATTCTCTACGGGGAACAAGACAACGACCTTCTCCAAGGTGGCGACGGCAACGACATCATGTATGGCGGTCAAGGCAGCGACAGCGTCCAAGGCGGAGCCGGTAACGACTTCATCGCCGGGGACAAAGGCAGCGACGTCATGACCGGTGGCGCTGGGTCTGATACCTTTGCCTTCACTTCCACCCCCGATGGCGATATCGTTACCGACTTCGTGGCCGGTGAAGATTCCATTGCCCTCAGCATCGCCGCCGGGTATAACACGAGGAATTTTACAGTCATCACTGGGGCACCGACTGGCTCTGGATTGGAATACAACGAAACCACTGGCCAACTGTACTTCGACGGGGATCTCGTGGCTACCTTCGCGGGAAATCCGACTATCGATGGCGGCGATTTCGAGCTGTTCTAGAGTTTAACGGATCGCGATCGGAATTTTATTCAAGTGATTTTCAGTTGGGAGCCACAATGATCAGCTCCCCAAAACTCATCGAACATTATTTGAAATGTAGGGTTAGTGATAACCCTGCATTTTTTTTATGCTGATTGTAAACACACGATCGCTCATTGCTATGAGATCAGATGCGGTTATCCCCTCCTAAACCTCCCCAATCATCTGAATATGATTTGAGCGACAAGAAAAGGGAATTGATTCCCAAGCGGTTTGGATATCCAACCCGTTTTGTTCCGAGCATTCAACTGGATTTGATATAACACGCCGGACGGGTGAGAATGATCGATGTTCTGTCCGGATGAGTGGCTTTGTGGCTGGAGTAAAGAAGTAGTTTGTGCAGTAATCTGGTGTCGGACGACTGCACAATTGCGAACCATCAGATTTGAGACAGGGTGAGAAGATCCAGCTAACCATTAGAGTCTGTTGCGATATCCCTTCACCTACCCCCCATTTCAAGAGTGGGAATCAATGTCATTAAGGTGCCGATCGCCCGATCAATCATGAGTTGCTCTTTGTATTAGGAAAGTCCTCCACCATGTCACAAATTATTGAAACCCCTCAAATCGAAGAGCTCTCCGACGGAAGTTTGATCTTCCGGGGAGCCACGGAACAGCCGAATATCTTTGCCGGCGGACCGGGCAATGACAATCTCACCGGCGGGAACAATAACGACGAATTCGCCGGGGGCTTGGGAAATGATACCACCGCGGGCGGCGAGGGTGACGACTTTCTTCAAGGCAACCAAGGCGAAGATCTCATCGATGGCGGACCCGGCCAAGACACCGCCCACGGCGGCCAGGACAACGACACCGTTGACGGCGGAGACGGCGATGATGAAGTCTTCGGAGACAAAGGCGACGATATCGTCAGTGGCGGTTCCGGCCAAGATGAAGTTTACGGCGGCGAAGGGAACGATGCCGTTTACGGCGGAGACGATGATGACTTCGTTCAGGGGAACCAGGGCGAGGATTTCGTCGATGGCGGTTCCGGAGACGATCGCGTTTATGGGGGTCAGGGTAATGATATCGTCCTGGGGGGGGAAGGAAATGATCAGGTTTTCGGCGATAAGGGAGATGACAGCGTTAGTGGTGGCGGTGGGAATGACCTGATTCTGGCCGGTCGGGGAGATGATACGGCAGATGGTGGCTCCGGTAACGATACGATTTACGGAGGCCAGGAGAACGATACCGTTTTGGGGGGTGAAGGAGATGATATTCTCCACGGCGATAAAGGAAGTGATGTTCTGACGGGAGGAATTGGAGCCGACACATTCGCCTTCTCTTATTTTGGGGAAGAAAACGCCGATACCCTCACCGACTTCGACCCCGACGAAGATACCATCCAACTGTCAGATTCGATCTTCGGTGCGTTGGGTGGCAGTTTAGATTCCGGAGAATTTGCTTCGGTCGGGAACTTTATTCCCGGTCAGACCCCGACTCAGGGAGCCAACTTGATCTACGACCCGAACAGCGGTCAGTTTTACTATATCGATGAATCGGGAAGTATTTCTCGAATCGCCCAGTTGGGAACGGGTCTGAATTTAAGTGATGATGATTTTGAAATTATTTAATTGGTTTTAATTCAAACCTGACCCGGGGAACCGGATCGCATTGATTCAAACTATTCTGGCAGACATGATATAGCAGTGTGAAGTCATCATGAAACATATCTAGCCCCCAAACCCCCAATTCTGGGGGCTTTGACCGGATCGAATTTTCGCGAATCATTTCACACTGCTATATAGCAATGATCGAAGAGCGTGGTTACAGTTGGGTAAAGAGGACTGACCTCGAAACCCCGATTCTTGGAAATTTCCAAATCGACGAATTGGGAAATATTTCCCGATTCGCCCAGTTGGGAACGAATTTGAATTTAAGTGACGATGACTTTGAAATCATCTGGCTTCAAGTTGAGATGGCAGATTGGCTCGTTCACCTTTATTCATCCCCCTCGCCCCCCCCTTTGTAAGGGGGGAGAATTGGGGGGGGAGAATTCATTCAAAGTCCCCCTTTCCAAGCAGGGCTGTTTCATTCTCGGTTAAAAATTGTCGAGGGTATTGATGTCAAGTTACCCGGAGTCCAAAGTCAAATTTCCAGTAGCCGACAGGTGGGCGGCGATGGGTTCGATCTGCGAGAAAAATGGGCAATTTGAAGAGGCGGTATCCCTGTACCGACAGGCACTTTCTAGGGCATCCGATCGCCCGGAACTTCGGTATCATTTGGGGTGGCTGTACTATAAGCTCGGCAACTTGACAGAAGCGATTGCTCAATATCGGCGCGCGATCGCACAGAATTCAAACCTTCCCAAGATACATTACAATTTGGGGGTTGCGCTCCAAGATTGTGGCGAAATTGACGCAGCGATGCGGAGTTATCGAAAGGCGATCGAGGTTGATCCGCTCGATGTCGATGCTCACAATAATTTAGGGGGATTGCTAGTCCGAGAACAACGATTAGAGGAAGCGGTAAAAATTTTGGAAATTGCCATTTCTAAATTTCCGGGAGAAGCGGTTCTCTATCTCAACCTTGGGCAAGCGTTTTTGGAGCGACAAGAAGCCCAAAAAGCGGTCTTCACATGGCGACGTGCGATCGGCATTGAACCCGAGAATATGGCGGGTTATTATCACCTGGGTCGGGCCTGGCAGCACCTGGGAAAACATCGGCTGGCGGCGGAATGTTTTGAACGGGTTTTGCAACTTAAACCGGATTTCCAACTCGCCCGCTATCATCGCAGTTATAGCCTGATAGAAATGGGTCGGTTGCGGGAGGCGATCGCCGGCCTTAAAGCGGCGATCGCGACGGACAATCCGTGGGTCGAACATTATTGCAACCGGGCGAAAATGTTGACCGGAAAAGATGAGTTGGAACGGTCTAAACAAGCTTGTGCAGATTTCCTTACTGCGCTAAAAAGTCGAGAAAAACTGACAAAAACTTTAGAGTTTTTTGCCAAAATTCACCTTTATATGGGTGATGTAATGGTGGAATATGGGGAACCCAAGAAAGGTGAGTCGCACTATCACAAAGCGCTCTTGGTTCATCCCGATTCGAGTACAATTTATCTCCGTTTGGGATACTGTCTCAGCCAACAGGGAAGAGACAATGCGGCTCGCTTTGTTTATCAAATTGCCGGGATAAAATATCGAGAATTTGTCAGATCTTCCGAGGCAAAAATTGAACCGGCAACCGGCCGAATCGAGGCTCCAAAAAGTTCCTCCACCCCCCCCTGCGACGGTTTGAACTGCCGTCCCTGTCTGGAGGGAATTCTAAAATCCTTCGAGCCCCGCCACCTCGGAGCGCAAATTTATCGATTAAATCCCCGTGCAAAACCCATTCAAACGTCGCCGAAATGCGAAGCAAAAGTCTTCAAAAATGGGCGGATTTGGGTCGTCCCCCAAAAGAACGATTGGATGGTTTGCAACGCGATCGCGGTGTGGGATGGGGGCAATCGCTTCGTCCCCGAATTGTCGCGTAATTATCCGGGTCAATTACCCAACTGTCAAAATTCTAACCCCCACAAAAATTTGAGAATTGAGGAACTTCCGCAGCCGGAGTTCGTCGCGGGGACGGTGGCTGTTTTGTCGGGGTTGTCGGGGAACGTCTACTTTCACTGGATGGTTGATATTTTGCCTCGATTTGACATCCTCCGTCGCCGGGGGTATACTGTGCGAAGTATCGACCGATTTTTGATCAACAGTTATCAAGCTCCCTTTCAAAAGGAAACCCTTTTGAAATTGGGAATTCCTTTGGAAAAAATCATCGAAAGCGATCGCCATCCCCACATCCGGGCGGAACGGCTGCTCGTTCCCTCCTTTCCCGATGCGTTGGGGTGGCCGTCGCCGCAGGCTTTAGCTTTTCATCGCCGTCAATTTTTATCGACGAGTTGCCGGGGTAATTTTCAGTTTCCCACCCGAATTTATATCAGCCGAAATCAGTCGAGTTATCGCCAAGTTGTCAATGAAAATGAAGCGATCGCCTGTCTGAAAAAATACGGGTTCGTTCCGGTCGCCTTGGAAGCTTTGAGCGTCGAACGACAGGCTTTCTTATTTGCCAACGCCGAAGCGATCGTCGCCCCCCACGGCAGCGGGCTGACGAACCTGATGTTTTGCCGTCCGGGGACGACGGTTATCGAACTGGTATCGCCCCACTACATCCGCCATTATTACTGGGTCATCAGTCAGCAATTGGGCTTGCATCACTATTACATCAAGGGCGAGGCTTTTGACTGCTATCCCATCCGACAACTGATGTATCCCAATCCATTGATGGAAGATGTTCTGATTTCCATAAAATCTCTTGAAAAAATGATGAATATTGCCGGTATCCAAAAAAATACAATGGTGTCTTTCACACAGTTACCGACCAATCGCCCTGCCCCAGCTACGGGCACGAGTCGCAGTCCGTCCCGGGATGGGAACGAGTCAACTGCGACGATTGAAACGGGAAGTGATCGCCCCATCCCAACCTTCGATCCTCCCAGCCATTCGCCCCCGAAAAACGTCGCTCCTCCGGCGGGTGGCTTGTTGGTTTCGAGCGAAGATTTGGAGGTCTATTTCCGAGGGGCAGAAACCCTGTATCATCAGGGACAATACGAGCAGGTAGTCCAAGCCTGTCAGCGGGCGATCGCGATCCGCCAGGATGCCCGAACTTACAAGTTGTTGGGCAACGCCCGACAGGCTCAGGGACAAGTTGAAGAGGCGAAACGGTGGTATGCCAAAGCCATCCAATTGCAGCCCGATTTCGCCGACGTTTTCAGCAATTTGGGAACCATTTACGCCCACCAAAAACAGTGGCAAGAGGCGATCGCCTGCTACCAAAAAGCGATCGCCCTACAGCCGAAATTGGGCGCCGCCTACCGCAACCTCGCCCGGGCTTGGACGCAGTTGGGACAAATGGAAGAAGCGACGGAATGTTGGTATCACGCCTATTCTTTGGACGGGGAACAGGTGTCTGCAGACGATCACCTCGATCTGGCGACCAATTTGATGGAAATGGGGCTGGTGACGCGGGCGATTTCCTCCTACTGCCGTGCGATCGAATCCGACCCCAATTCAGACGAGGCTTATCACCATTTGGGTGAGGCGATGAAACGCCAGCAATACTCGGGTCGGGACGCTTCTGACTATCAAGAAAATCTGACGTTACGGGCGATCGGGGCGGTGCGTAATCGACCTTCAAAACCGAGAATGCGATCGGCTAATCGGCATCATTTAAAAACATCAAAATCGCAAAATAATCGAGGATTTTTCGGAATATTTAACCGCATTTTTTCTGGTTTTGGAGGGGATTCAGACTTAAAATCAGCAGCTCCAGAAGTTCCCATTCAACAGACGTCTGCAACTGTTCCGCCTCCCCAACCTCAGCCCGAGGACAGGTATCAACAACTATCTGATATTTGGATCGGAGAAGAAGCGGAAAATACTGCCGTCACCCTTCAAATTTCCGAACAATTGGGAGTTGAAGATTATTTGCAACGGGCGGAATTGGCTGCTAAATTGGGAAATCTGCCCGAGGCGGCGGCGGACTGTCGGCGAGCCTTGGAGTTGCAGCCTGACATAGCCGAAGCCTATAAAATTCTGGGGCAAATTGAACAGGCTCAGGTGCATCGCGCAGTCGCCCAAAGTTATTACGAAAAGGCGATAGCTTTGGGGCTAGAAGATGGGGAAGTTTATCTTAATTTGGGCAGTTTGTACGCCTATCAAAAGCAGTGGCATCAGTCAATTCAATTCTATCATAAGGCGTTGGATTTTCACCCCAAATCCGCACTGATTTATTGGAATTTGGCGAAAGTGTGGCGGCAGTTGAACCGAGAAGAGGAGGTGGCGGGTTGTCTGTACGAAGCCTATTCCCTGGAACCGGATAAAGTGAAAGCCACCGAACATTTTGTCTTGGGAAATGCTTTGTTAAAACAGGGACAGATTACCCAGGCGATCGCCTGTTACCATCGGGCGATCGAGCGGGATGAAAACTTGAATCAAGCCCGTCAAAAACTGGCAGAAGCGGAACGGCGGCAAAAGGGAAATCTGGTTTTATATCCCGTGAATTTAGAACGGAATGGAAAGGGAAATCAACCCATCCGCAGCGAGGATATGTTGGCGACTGCACCCCTCAAAGCGAATGAAACCGATCGCGTCAAAACTTATATCGATCAGGCGGAATCTCATTTAAAACAGAAAGAATTTGATCGCGCGGTCGCAGCCTGTGAGGAAGCCGTTGCGATCGCTCCAAATGAGGCTCAAATTTACAAGATTTGGGGCAATGCGTTGCAAGGTTCGGGCGATGCGGTGGCGGCGCGGGAGAAGTACGAACGGGCGATCGAGTTGAACCCGGATTTTGCCGAAGTTCATGTCAATTTGGGCAGTCTCTACGGCCGCGAGGGGCGCTGGGATGTGGCGATCAAACATTACCAGCGGGCGATCGAACTGAAGCCGAATTTGGCTTCGGCACACCGCAATTTGGCGCGAATTTGGAAGCGCTTGGGCAAGGTGGAAGCCTGGGCGGAATGCTGGAACCGGGCGCGGGAATTGGAACCGGGCGGGGGTTCGGTGGCGGAGGATATCGCCCTGGGAAATGCTTGGGCGAAATCGGGTAATTTGGAAGCGGCGATCGGCTGTTACGGTCGTGCGATTCAAGCCGATCCGTCCCGAACTGAAATCTATGATAATCTGGGGGAAATGCTGCTGTCAAGGGGTCGCTGGCAGGATGCGATCGCGGTTTATCAAAAAGGAATTGAAAACCATCCGGGTCAGCCGGAGTTTTACGGTAAGTTAGGTCAGGCATTGGCTGAACTGCAACGGTGGGACGACGCACTTTTGGTCTACCGCAAGGCGGTGAAGCTGAATCCCGATTTGGCTTGGGTTCATCACGATCTGGCGGATCTGGTATTCGAGCAAGGCCAAACCGAGGAGGCTATTTCCCACTATCAAAAAGTGGTGGAATTGGAACCCGAGAATTGGGAAGCTCACCACAGTTTGGGAGATGCCTACCAGCAGCGGGAGATGCTCGATGAGGCCGTCAAAGCCTACGAGCGGGCGAGTGCCTTGGCGGAAAAGCACCGCCAACAGGAGAGTCGGCCAGCTTGAAAAATAATCGCCAAGTCTCCGGATAGTTATCCGCGCGATCGTATAGAAGAGTAAGTCGGCTCAGAGATTCAATTTTATCCATCCCTTAAGATTGATTAGGAACGGTTAAACAATGGCTTCAGGACGTTCGACAAATCAGGTGATTCCACTTTTCCCAGAGGGCTATTTGCAAGCGTTGAATGCGGGCAAAGAACTGGCCGAACAAGAGAAATGGGAGCAGGCGATCGCCTGTTATCGGGATGCGATCGAATTGAATCCGAATGGGGCTGATGTTTACCACTGTTTGGGGGATGCGGCGGTCAAATTGAGCCGGGTTCAGGAAGCGATCGCGGCTTACCAAAAAGCGGTGGAGTTGAAGCCGGATTGGGGGGAAGTTTATCAAAAGTTGGCGCAGCTTTTGCGGGATAAAAATTATCGGTGTGAGGAGATTTCATCCCCCCGTCGTCGGCTTCGTAAAACGGCGATCGACCCGGCTTTACCCCACTATAATTTGGGATCGGCTCTGGCGAAACAGGAGGATTTTGCGGGGGCGGTTGAGGCTTACAAAAAGGCGATCGCGGTTAACCCGAATTTGGCGAGGGCTCACCACGGTTTGGGGGAGGCGTTGAGCCGCCTGGAACGCTGGGAGGAGGCGGCGGAGGCTTACCGGAGTGCGATCGGTTTGGAACCGGATTTTTCTTGGTCCCACAACAGTTTGGGTGACGCACTTTCCCGGCTGGAGAGGTGGGAGGAGGCGGTGGAAGCTTACCGGAGTGCGATCGGTTTGAACCCGGATTTTGTGTGGTCTCACTACAATTTGGGGGATGCGTTATCCAAGTTGGAGAAGTGGGAGGAGGCGATCGAGGCATATCAAGATACAATTAGTTTAAAAGGAGATCTTGCTTTATCCCATCATAATTTGGGAGATGCGCTTTCAAAATTGGAGAAGTGGGAAGAGGCGGTTGAAGCGTATCAACGTGCAATCGAAATTGACACGAAACATCATGATGAGTTATATCAAAAAATTGGAGAATCCCTCGCAATAATTGATCGGACAAGCGAGGCGATTCATTTTTATAAAAAATCAATAGACATCAATCCGAACTCATTATGGGTTTACGTGAAACTAGCCGATGCTTTTACGATACTTGGGGAATGGTCAGAGGCAATAAAATACTACAAAAAAGCGATCGATATTGAACCTGATATTCACGCTGCAATCTACAATAGATTGGCTGATGCACTACAGGCAGAAAAGACGACTGACACGGCGATCAAACCAGAGATTATTGTCGCTCCATCGGTAGAAAAATACCCCGAACAATGGCCTTATATTGCTCACAAAAATTTTCAGTGGCCGATAACTTTACCCGACGGCAGTCCGTGGCCAAAAATATCTATCGTTACACCTTCTTACAATCAAGGAAAATTTATTGAAGAAACCATTCTTTCTGTCGCAAATCAAAACTATCCGAACATCGAATATATATTAATCGATGGGGGTTCGACGGATGAAACGATGAGTGTAGTCGATCGCTATCGAGAACATTTTAGTTACGTCGTCAGTGAACCCGATAACGGGCAAAGTAATGCTCTCAATAAAGGATTAAATCGCGCCACCGGAGACATATTAACATGGATAAATAGCGACGATCGCCTCGCCCCCGGTGCTCTTTACGCAATGGCTTTGGCATTTCACACCAGTAAAGCAGATATCGTCGCTGGGATCTGTCAAATATTTGAAAATGATAGACAAGTTGGCGAACATATCACATCTTGCCCCAACGGTGTCTTACCCTTAAAAGACATCTTAGATATCGAAAACAGTTGGCTGAGTGGAAAATTTTTCTATCAGCCAGAGGTTATGTTTAGTCGGAAAATATGGGAAAAATCTGGTAGTTCGATCAACGAGTCTTTGTATTATAGTATGGATTATGAGTTGTGGGCGAGATTTGCTGCCTGCGGAGCTCATATTCATGTTATCGGTACTCCGATCGCTCAATATCGGATGCACCCCGAACAGAAAACTAGCACTACTGACAAATATACTCCCGAACTGACTAAAGCGCGAGACGCCCTGCGAGTGCAATTAAATTGTCCTGCGCCACAGGCAAAAGCCATTGAACCCAAGCGAAATAGTCTAAGAGTGGTATTTTTTAATGATATTGGCTTCTTGGGAGGAGCGGGCATCGCTCACAAGCGTATAGCTCAAGCATTTACTTTGGCGGGACATCAAGTAATTCCCATTGCAGCTAGAGCGGAATGGTCTTTTGCTCCAGCAGACATATCAGTAACGGATGTCTATAACTTAATTGCCAGCGTAGAACCCGATTTAGTAGTCGTGGGAAACGTTCATAATATCAAGCAAAACATTGAAATTTTGGAGATGTTAACCTCCAAATTTTCAACTATTTTTGTCATGCACGATCGCTGGTTGCTAACGGGTCGATGTGCTTACAATGGTAGTTGCGAAAAATACATGACTTCATGCGATCGGGGTTGTCCGACTCAACAAGAATATCCCAGTTTACTCGGCGACGAAATAGCTGATGCTTTCGATAAAAAACATCGGATTTTAAAAGAATCTGATAATTTGATCGTAGTGGGCAATAGTAACTCTACAATTAACTGGGCTCGCTATGCCATTCTCAACCATTTATCTCGCCAGCAATTTCTAAGTTTAGACGGTCGATTTCACGGCATTTATTACGGTCTAGATTTAAACGTTTTTTATCCACACGACAAATCTTTGTGTCGTCAAAAGTTAGGCTTGCCGCCGGATAAATTTATTATTATTAGTGGCTGTCAGTCCATGAAAGATCGGCGGAAAGGAACTCAAGATTTGATCGAAGCATTACAGATTGCTGCTTTAGATAATGCGATGCTTGTGGGGTTTGGTTACGGTCTCGATTCTGAAGGTAAATTCGAGCTTTATCAAGCGGGTTTTATTAACGATCCTTCTGTTTTGGCTCTTTATTATAGCGCCGCCGATTTATTTGTCGGACCCAGTTTAGAAGAGGCGTTCGGTCAGACATTTATCGAGGCTGCTGCCTGCGGTACTCCTGCCGTTGGTTATCGAGTTGGAGGGGTACAAGAAGCGATCGCCGATGGAATTTCAGGTCGTTTAGTGGACACGAAAAATCCCGAAGCTTTAGCACAAATGATTACAGAATTGTATTCCGATCGCGATCAATTATCGAGATTAACTGCTACCGCTCCAATTTATGTTGCGAACACTTTTTCTTTGCAAGCCAGCTATTTAAAATTTGTGGCCGCCCTTCAAGAAGTAAACTGGTTGGAAAAATTGCAACTAAATCCTGCCACAAAATTCGGCGTTAAAAAACCAAAAATTGCCGAACCTATTTATATCGATAAAACTGCTAAAAAATCTTTGGTTCGAGATATTTGGCAGGGTCAAGAGCTAGAATTTGCTATTTTGCGAGGTTTCGACCACTTAGAAAAGCCCAACCAAGATATCGGAGTTTTGAGTTCTAGTCGATGGGCAATTTGGCCGGAAAGTCGGTTTGTAATTACGGCTGATAAAGCGAAGCAAGGAAGGCTCACAATTTCCGGTCGAAATGTTTGTGAAGGACAGATTATTGAAGTGTATTTAGAGGACGAATTATTATTAAAAGAGTCGGCATCAAGTACGGACATTAGTCAGCCTAATACTTTTACTACTTTTGTTGACTTGCAGCCCGGTTCTAATTACTTTACATTGAAAACTGAGAAGTATTTGATAGATGGAGCTAACAGAGATTTAGCTTTTTTGATCGAAAGTATTGCCTTTGAAGAAGGTGGAATTTCAAATCATTTTGAAGGCGGTGCAAAAGAAAAAGTAGATCAAGATATTTTCATGGACGGCCGCTTGAATGGTTGGGGTTGGTTTCCTTCGGAGTTTTTTGGCGATAAACCCGTGCGTTGGATGGAAAAAAAGGGAGGAATTATTGCCGAAGTTACCGTCGAAAATGCAGCTAAAATACAAGTTAATGTTTTGGCCGCTGTTGGCTCCGAATTTTTGGCCAACTTGACAGTAAAAATCAACGATCGCTCCATTGAAGGCGAGGTTAAACAACAGTCAGAAGGGTTATGGATTTTTGAAGGAATTATTCCGACTGGTACGATAGTGCTAGGGGAAACTTGTTTGATAATGCTGGAGACATCGGGGGTTCACCGGTTGGGAGAAAATGACCCAAGGCTGGCAAGTTTGCTGGTAGAAAAAGTAATTTTTAAACCTTTTGAGGAGAAAAAAATATTTAAAAAGAAAGAAATTTTGATGGACGAGCAATTGCAGGGTGACGGTTGGTTTTCGGCGGAATTTTATCAAGGAAAGTTTGTTCGGTGGATGAAAAAAAACAGCACGATTATTACTGAAATTTTCGCCATAAAATCTCTTCAAATTAAAATTGAAGGTTTGTTAGCTACGAATCCGGATTTTGTCGAAGGAATGAGGGTTAAAGTAGGCGATGTGGGGATTAAAAATACGACAATTCAACAAAAAAGCGATGGTTCATGGACGTTTGATGGCGAGATTCCTGCTGGAACGATTAATCCGGACGAACCTTGCGTTATTGATATCGAGTCGCCGGGGGTTGAGGAATTATCTCCCAACGATTCAAGGACTGCCAGCCTATTAATTACGCAAATCATCCTGAAAGCTGCGGATTAGGCAAGAATATTCAGAGTATTGGAGCTAAATTAATTAGTTCTTTTTTCTGCGATTCGTAAACAAATTATTGACCAATTAGGTACTAAGTTATGTCGTTCTCATCCAAGTTTGTTGAAAATAATCTCTCCGTCGAAGAACTAAAGCAGAATTTTACAGAAATGGATCGACATTACCCTATTGCCATTTACCAAATGGGTAAAGTAGGATCTGCAACTATACTGCACTCGCTTCAAGAACTGAACTTGCCAAACCCAGTTTTTCACGTTCATCTTTTGTCTGCTCAAAACTTGGAGATTTCAACTGCCAGTTTCATTTCCCGAAATCTACCTTTAACATTGCAATTAAAACACGGTAAAATCTTAAGAGATTATCTAGATAGCAGAGAAAATGCTTCTTTAAAAGTGATAACTGCCGTTCGTGAACCAATTGGTCAGCTAATTTCATCGGTCTTTCAAAACTTAAAAGTTGATTTTACTCAATTTATAGATGCAGATGAGAACTTGAAAGTCAAAGAAATCAAAGATTATATTTACAATTTAATTTGTCAATACGATGTTCGCGATCCTGGAAAAAATTGCAACTGGTTCGACCGAGAGTTTAAACAGGCTCTTGATATTGATGTATATCAATATCAATTTGACCCAAAATTAGCTTATACAGCATTCTCAAAAAACAATCTAGACATTCTAGTTCTTCGATTGGAAAGCAGTCAAAATTGGAGTGAAATTTTAACAAATTTTTTGAATTTAGAAAAACCGCTAAAAATCATCAAAACAAATACCTCTGATGACAAAAACTATGGAGATTCGTATAAAGATATATTGTCAAGCTTAAAGTTTCCAGTTTCCGTTTTAGATCGGATCTATTCGTCTAAATATTGTCAGCACTTTTATACGAAAGAGGAGATCGAACAGTTCGTCAATAAATGGAAGATGAAAACTTGATTTTAAACCCTTACAACGTCAGTTCGATAAGAAAAAAAAGGAGAATTTAAGAATGGTTACTATTACCTCGTCAAACTATTTACCAATTTACCTAGAAAAAGCTGCTAACAGTCCCGCTGGAGGCGGTCTAAATACGCAATCTGCAGCTATATGGGATTTGTTACTAAAACATCAACAGACCAATTTAGGTGTCTCGGGAAACATCGGTGAAATTGGTGTTTGGTATGGCTTTGCAAGTGGACTATCTGCCACTCATTTGCAGGCTGACGAGCAACTTTTTCTGATAGATAAATATCTGAGAAAACAAGAAGTTGCAGACAATATAGCTAAGACCAGTGGCAAAAAAATTGAAGCTATAAACTGGATTCAAGCGGATTCTATTTCTGTAAGAAAAAAGGAAAAACTCAAAGACTATTTTGACTCTTTCCGTTGGTTTCATGTCGATGGCGAACATTCTTACGACGGAGTTATGAGCGATTTAGAACTTGCTTTGCAATGCGTTCATCAAGGAGGCATCATTGTCATTGATGATTTTTTCAACATCAGTAGTGCATCAATTACACAAGCAGTTTTTCACTTTTTAGATCGTTACAAACACTTGGTTTGTATGTTTTGTTGCGGTTATAATAAGGCGTATTTGTCATCTCCTAAATTTTTAAAACATTACAGGGATGCGGTTTACTACAACATCATAGATATCTTGGAAGGCCTTGATGTTAAAGTAATGCTGGCTCAAAATGGATGGAGTACGGAGTTTGATTACATTAGCGTAGTGGCACGAAATCAGAATTATAAGTTACAAAAAATAGGTCAATACTGTAAAGATTTGGAAGCTTTTGGTTGATCAAATTGCAAGCATTTTAGATTTGCAAATTCAGTAAAACTCCTGGATTTTTTTGAAAAAATCCGGGGTTTTTGTCATGAAAGTAAAACCTCCCACCTATCTACCTTCCGCAATATCGAAATACTTTAACAATAAATCCAAAGCCGATCGCTCCCCAAGCTCCTCCCCAGAGGACTCGGCAAATTTCTTAAACCTCTGCACCCAACTGACAGCAGTCTGTTGCGTTTGGTAAGGGGAATAGGAAAGCGATCGCCCCAAATACTCCGCCATCCTTTCTTTCTCCCCAGCCTCATACATCAACCACCCCAACCATACCATAACGTGATAGCGAGCCCGCGACTCCAACTCCCGCATCCATTCGGGTACAAGCGATCGCTCAAAAAAACAATTCACCACTGACTCTATATCTGATGCCATCGCCACCACATTTTCCCAATCCTCCCTTTCGCGATCGCAATGACAAGTCGCTTCCGGCAACCACGCCACTTTACTCCCCCTTAACAATACCATCCGCAATACAACCTCTATATTCGCCGCCACCGGATGCAATCGAGGATCGAATCCGCCAAACATTTCCAAGCGATCGCGCCGAAACATGATCGCACTTTCCCTCAACGGTTGCCACAACTGCCAAAACTTCCAAATATGTATATCTTCTAAATCTGGCAGCAATTTCCAAGGTTCTAACTCGAGCACCGTTTCTCCCTCCCCTCTCTGCCAACCGCTGAGTAATACATCCACAGTTGACGAGCGATCGTCAAAGTAAGAAACTTGCTTATTTAACATCCCCGGTAGCAGACAGCAGTCACCTTTCAAGAAAACAATAAACTCACCTTTTGCAATTTCAATGGCACGATTCTTCGTCACTAATTCGTTTTCTTTTTCGCGAAAAACTTTGCTAATTTTTGGGAAATGAAGTCGATCAATGATGTGTTTTTCTTTTGCCCGATCTGTGGCGATTAAAAGAAACTCTACTTCTATGGATTCTCGACTTAAAATATCGTTGATTTTTTGAACGATCCGCTCATCGAGATCGAAGATTACAACGCTAACTCGTGGTAAACGACTCAAATGAAAGGGTTTTGTTTGATAATTTGAAATTCCAATACTTCCCGATTTTTCAACTTTCCCAATTACTTTATTCCGTTCGGCTTCTTTTCCGAAATAAGCTTCTGTTTTGCTGCCACGAACGTGAGTATAACTGTGGTTTTGATGCAATGCAAAAATTGTTTGACTGCCATCTATAACTGGATAGCTTTTTTCTAATGCTCGATTAACCATCCAATTGTCCCAATATCCTCTACCAATCGCAAATTCCGGCATCTCTGAAAACAGATGTTTGGGAAAAACAAAATAATCTTTCGCTGTCTCTGAAGCCAGAATTCCCCGATCCCAGATCAGCTTTTTCAATTTTTTTTCTAAATTCAAATCTCGAAAGTCAATGGCTGTTTTAAGATCGATATTCCAGCGCCTCCCGATCAATAAAAATTCTGAAAAATTTGTTGCAACCTGTTGCACTGTTGTGGAAAAATCTTGAGTTAAAATTATATCAGAATTGACGTAAGCCAAAATTTTATTACTGGCTATTTTTTTTGTTTTTGCAAAAACATCATCAAGCATAGGAGTTCCCAAATGATTACATTTGATGCTCGATAGATGAATGATATTAAATTCGTCAGCAATTCTTTTTGTGCCATTTTCATCACCCAGTAAAATTATTTCCGGCTTAGGTTTTAGCAAACTCCAGCTTAAAATCGCATTTCTTTGAATGATGCCAATGTCACCATGAAATGACTTTGGCACTGCAAAAATTGTGATATTAGAAGTTGATTTTATTTGTGTTGTGATATAAACTTTTGAAGACATTTTTCTGAAAATCTGTGGAATTGAGATGATAACGCAAAATCCGACCGATCGCCCCTCCCCCCTAACCCATGCTAACCTAGAAACCACACGACACTGAGAATCCGTTCGACCCGACCCCATGAGCAACACCCTTTACGAACAGGATTTCTATAG
>NZ_JAYFER010000646.1:0-6797 GCF_055795065.1 Lyngbya sp. CCY1209 | reverse complement strand
CCCAATCATCTTCAGATGATTTTTGCTGGTAGGGGCGCAAGGCTTGCGCCCTCGGGGAATTGATTCCCAAGCGGTGCGGATGTTTGACCCGCTTCCCCTGCTTCCTCTGCTTCCTCTGCTCCCTCCGCTCCCTCCGCTCCCTCCGCTCCCTCCGCTCCCTCCGCTCCCTCCGCTCCCTCCGCTCCCTCCGCTCCCTCCGCTTCCTCCGCTTCCTCCGCTTTTACAGCGTCAGAGATTGGGGGTCATTTTCGATCAACTGGGCGAAATACTGAAGGAACGCCGCCGCGTCCGCCCCGTAGATGATCCGGTGGTCACAGGTGATGTTGACCTGCATCTGGCGTTTGACGCCCATCATGCCGTCGGGGGTGGCGACCACAGCCGGACGGGAAGCCCCGATCGCCAAGATCGAACCCTGGCCGGGGGGCAAAATGGCATCGAAGCGATCGACCCCGAACATCCCCAAGTTGGAGAGGGTGAAAGTTCCCGTGGTGTACTCCTCCGGCTGCAATTGCTTGGCCCGGGCGCGATCGACGAGATCCTTCCAATTGCGGGAGAGGGAATAGATATCCACTTTGTCGGCATTTTGCAACACCGGCGTGATCAGCCCCCCGTCGGGCATCGCCACCGCCACGGCGACGTTGATACCCGCATTGTATTGGATGCCGGACTCGACATAGCTGGCATTGACCACCGGATATTTCTGCAAACTCATCGCCACCGCCTTGGCGAGGAGGGCCGTCATCGTCACCCCTTTGGATTTGATCTGCTTATAGAGTTGGTCTAAATTGTCGGTGGTGATGGTGTATCCGACGTGGAACGTCGGCACCTGCAAGCTGGCGACCATATTCCGCACCACCGCCGTTTGCAGGGTGTTCATCTTCACGACTTCCCCCAGCGGCGGTGCAGTGGCGGTCGCCGGGGCGGGGGCGGCGGCGGGCATCGGGGCGGGTTGTTGTCGGGGCGCGGGTTGCGGCGGTGCAGCCGGGGCGGAAGTCCGTCCGATCGCGGCTTCCACGTCCTCGGCTACGATCCGGCCGTGGGGGCCGCTGCCGTGCAGGGTATTCAAATCGACATCGAGTTCCTGGGCCAATTTGCGGGCGCGGGGGGATGCCACGATGCGGCCGTTGCGGCGGCTGGGGGTGGAATCCGCGCCGGCGGTGGCGGCGACGGGTTCCGGTTCCTCCCGCTGCGGTGCGGGTTCGGGTTCCGATGCGGGTTGGGAACTCCCGGAACTGAGTGCGGCTCCCTTTTGTTTGGCTTCTTCAATTTCCGCCTCCGTTTCGGCGATCAGGGCGATGGTCTGTCCGACCTCGGCGACCCCCCCTTCCGGAACGATGACCGTCGCCAAAAAGCCTTCGTGGAACGCCTCCACATCCATATCGGCTTTGTCGGACTCCACGATGAGAACGGTTTCCCCCTTGCCGACGCGATCGCCGGAGGATTTTTGCCATGAAACAATTTTACCCTCCGTCATCGTCGAGCTGAGGGCTGGCATAAACACTTCGTGAATCATAGCTGCTGAGTGGTGGTGTTGGCTGCGTGTGAATGGGCCCGAAAAAACCAAGGCGGTGCTGTGGTGCGGGCTTCCGATGGGTTGGTTGTCGGCTCGGCTGAACCGAGGCCGGCACTGACTCCCGGGGCAGTCGCCGACTCCCCGGGTTGACCCCCTTCCGGGGCGATTTCAAAAGCGCCGAGGCGATCCGGGCCGTCCCCGTCCCGACATCGACGGCGAATTTTCCGAATTCGTCCGCGATCGGCATCTGTCGATTCTACTACAAGTTGCTCCGCCCTCATCCCCGGCGCGAAAACCGGGAGTGGCGATCGCCCGAGCGCCCCCGTCAGACGTCGCCGCGAATTTCTTCCACCACGCCGTCTCGGAGGAGAATTTCCACCTGCATTTTTTTGATCAAATTGTCACCTTTTTCGACGGTAAACACGCTTTCGATCTGACCTTGGTTGACTTCCTGTTCGAGCTCAAAGGTCTGAATTTGTTGCAGTTGTTGCAGGCTCTGATTCTTTTGATCCAGAAGTTTACTCTTCTGTTCGTTCACCTGATTTTGGATATTTTCGATCTGTTTCAAAACTTCCGGACCTGGAGGTTGCAGGCTCTGTTTTTTCAGTTCGGCAATCATGCGCTGCCCCTGCATTTCGAGTTGTTGGAGCTGAGAGTCAATCTGATTAATTTGAGCTTGCAGTTGTTGTTGCGCTTCCTCTTTCCACCGGGGGGTCACGATCGCTTTGACATTGATGGGGCGCTTGAGAAGCAGTTGGTTGTTGGAAATCTCCATAAAATTGTCCTGTCAGTGTTCAGAAGTCAGTCGTGGGGGCCTGCGGTCGGTCGGGACGGTCTGGACAACCCACACCTCAACTCGGTGACGGCCGGGGAGCGGAGGCCCCAGATTGGATCGCCCGTTCCCCCGTTCCCTGGTTATTTGCCAACTGCGATCGCCGCCCCCACCGGTTCAATACATCTCGTTAATCATATCGCGGTAGCGCTCCATTACAACCGGGCGCTTGATTTTCAAGGTTTGGGTGAGCATCCCGTTTTCGATGGAGAAAGGTTCCAAAATTAATCGGAACGGACCGATGCGATCGTCGGGGCGGTAGCTGGGGCGATTTTTCACCTCCCGGTTCAACTCCCGGCGAAACAGGTCTTGAATGGGCTGGCTTTCGAGGGCGGCAGTTCCGCCGTCCCCCTCCGGCCAATCCAAAGTGACATTCTGCTCCCCGGCCCACTGCTTCAAAGCGTCCACATTGGGGACGATCAGCGCCCCCAGGGATTTTTGATCCTGGCCCACCAATACGATCTGGTCGATGTAGGGACTCCGCGCACAGGCGTCCTCGATGGGTTGGGGTTCGATATTCTCGCCGTTGGTGAGCACGATCGTATCCTTCGCCCGCCCCGTCAACACCAGATCCTGCTGTCGCGTCAGCCAGCCGAGATCCCCCGTGTCGAACCACCCCTCCGGGTCGATCGCCTTTTGAGTCGCCTCGGGATTTTTAAAATAACCCGCCATCACCTGGGGACCGCGCGCCAACACCAGCCCCTTGTGCCCCACTTCGCAGGTTTGCCGGGTGTCGGGGTCGATGATGCGAATTTCGGTGTGGGGGATCGGCTTTCCGGCCGACCCCCGCAGGTTGTGCCACAACCGTCGCGCCGTCAAAACTGGCGCCGTTTCCGTCAACCCATAACCCACCAGCAACTCAATCCCCACGATTTCGTAAAAATTCTCCAAGTGCATGGCCAAGGAGCCACCGCCGCTGATCGCCAATTTCAGGTCTCCCCCCACAGCTTCCCGCACTTTTCGATAAACCAGTTGATCCCCAAGGGCGTGGATGGGCGCCCACAACAGCATTTGCAGTTGGGCCGCCATTTTGGCGCTCTGGCTTTTGCCCTTTTTTTCGGACGACAGCGTCAGTCCCCGGACGACCCGGCGGGCGCGGATGTAGCGATCGCTGGCGGAGAAAAAGAAATTGACCAATTTCTGCCGGGTGGGCGGCTGGTCCCGGAATTGCTTCTGGGCCGCTTCGTGGATGGACTCCCAAATACGGGGGACGCTGACCATGTAGTGGGGTTTGAACTCCCGCAGATCTCGCTTGAAATAGCGGATATTGGTATAAACGAGCGTCGTCCCCTGAGACAGACAGTAATATTGTCCCATTCGCCCTAAACTGTGCCAGGTCGGCAGGATGCTGAGGACGATTTCTCCGGGGGTGGCTTGGAGGACGTCGTAGACGGCGGTGAGTTGGTGCAAAAAATTGCGGTGGGTGAGCATCACCCCCTTGGGTTTTCCGGTCGTCCCCGAGGTGTAGAGCAGGGTCGCCAGGTCGTCGGGGGTGGTTGTTGCGGGTTTGGTGAGGGTCAGGTCTTCCCCCTGGGCCATGAGTTGGCTGAAATTGAACACGGGGAGAGCGAGGGGGTGTTTCGGTTCCGGTTCTTCGTCGGACAGGAGAATCACAAATCGGATCGGTAGATCCTGAATTGCGCCGTGCAACTTGTCAAGCAGGGCCAAGTTTTCGACCACCAGGCCGGTGCTACCGCTATTTTGCAGGATGTAGGCGAGTTCTTCGGGGTCGGCCGTCGCCCCCCGGACGGCATCGGCGGCCCCGGCGGTCATGATCCCCTGGTCGGCGATCATCCACCGGGGGCTGTCGTCGGCGAACAGGGCGATGCGGGGGGGGATGTCATCGGCGATCGGTTCCACCCCCAACCGCTGCAAACCGGCGGCAAATTGTTGGATTTGCGTCCACAGTTCGCCGTAGCTGATGCGGACTTCCGGCTGGGCGTGGGGGTCCCACAGGGCGATTTCTTGGGGGACGGTTTGCGCCAGAATCGGCCAGATTTGGGGGAGGGATTCGGCGGATTGATATTGGGCGACGAAGGTAGAAGTGTCGATCATGGCGGGGATTGAGTCCGATATAGGTGGTTGATGAATGGAATCCGGGGAGAAATCCCGGCGATCGCGATATTTGTCATTATCCTATCCCCACGATTGTGGCGCGGCGATCGCAAGGGAGACAGATTTCCAGCCGTCCGTGGGACAACCGGGCCGTCGTGGCGGTCAAATGTTGAAATTGAATAAAATTAGTGGGCCGGAGAAACCAAATCGGGTAAAAAGAATCGCATAATAATAACCGACGAGGTAATCCAATTGAGGAGGGAGGATCGAACGGATGGTTCAGGAAATGAAACGTCAAAACCCGGATGTGGACTTCGCCGAGCCGGCACCGATGGAGCCGTTGGCGATCGACACCCACGCCGACGACTTGATGGACGAGATCTTCGGAGATGTCGATCGCGTCCTCGAAGGCGGCTCCAAGCTACCCAAAGACTCCGCACAGCCGGAGTTTATCTCCCTCCAATCCATCAAAGTCCCCCAAATTATCCTGCCGGCGGTCGAGACTGAAGCGGAAACGGAGGGGGCGCTCTCCTCGGAAGTGAACCTGCGGGACGCCCGGGCCGATCGCACCGAGTCCTTCGATCGCATCCTCCTGGGTGCTGCCTGTGCGTCTCTGGTTGTCACCCTCTCCCTGTGGTTGGCGACCCGGGGCGGTCTGGGGCGGCTATTTGCCCCCGCACCCGTCGCCGTCGCCCCCTCACTCGACGCCCAAACCCGGGCGGACGGGAAGTTTGTCGATTATTTGGAGCGATCGCTGGCCGCGATCGAAGGGAAAGCGACAACCCCCCAAATAGCCCTTCAGGGTTTCCCGGGATCGCCCCCCGTGATGAATTTGCCCACCCTTCCCATCCCCGACGCGCCCCCGTCGAACCCCGACACGACGGCCCTCGCCAACACCAATAACCTGATCGCGGCGATCAATCGGGTGGCCGAAGCCGTCCAAGAGGCCTCCGACCAAACCGCCTCCCTCTCCAATCAGGTCATGGCCACATTGCAGGCCCAGACTCGGCAGAATCAGCAACCGCCCCAACCTACCCCCACCCCCGGCGGGCAGGCCTCCGGCGCGGACGTGCAGGCCGAACCCGAACCGACCCCCACAGAAACGGCGACCGCCACTCCGGAACCCGAACCAGCCGCGACTCCGACGACGAGTCCCGCCGCCACCATTCCCGCCCCCCCCACCCCTTCCTCCATTCCGGCACCCCCCCCGGCATCTCCGAGTGCCCCGGCGGCCCCTCCCGAACAGACCGCCGCCGCCTCCGACACCACCGAACCCCAATCCGGCGCCGTCCATACCCTCGTCGGCATTTTGGAATTGGGCGATCGCTCCGCGGCATTATTTGAAGTCAACGGGGTCGCCCGCCGCATCTACGTCGGCGAAAGCGTCGCCGCCAGCGGCTGGACTCTGGTGGAAGTGGTCAACCAGGAAGCGGTGATCCGCCGGAACGGCGAAGTCCGCACCATTTTCGTCGGCGAACAGTTTTAAACCATGTGGGGGCAACCTTACAGGGTTGCCCAAATCAGATTTCAGGGGCAAGCGCAGAGGCTGGCCACCACCCGATGATTCATTAATTACTATTAAATTTCAGGGGCAAGCACAGAGGCTTGCCACCACCCGATGAGCCATTCATTTCAATCAACCCCAATCCGATTTTATGGGCAACCACAGAGGCTTGCCACCACCCGATGAGCCATTCATTTCAATCAACCCCAATCCGATTTCAGGGGCAAGCACAGAGGCTTGCCACCACCTAATAATTCATTGAATTGCCCAGAACTCCAAAATTGTCCCAACTGAAAATTATGGAAGTCGATCCGAGTGAGGTGAAAAGATATTATCGCCGGTTGCCACATTGGGAACTGAATGGGGCGATCTACTTCATCACATTCAATACTTGGGAAAAATTAGAACTCACTCCAGAAGCAAGAAAAGTTGTATTTACAGCTTGTTTATTTTTTCACGATAAAAGATATAAAATGTTCACATTTGTAGTCATGCCCGATCACGTCCACTTGCTAATGCAACCTCTGCAAAAGGAGAAGGGTGATTATTGGCCTCTGGCGAGTATCATGCACAGTTTAAAAAGCTATACTCACAAAGAAATTCCAAAAGTGATGACCCACATCGGTCGCGTTTGGCAACCGGAGCGCTACGATCGCATCGTTAGAGATGAGCAAGAATTTCAACAATTTTGGAAATACATTTTGGAAAATCCCATCAAAGCCAACCTATCAGATACTTGCGAAAACTACCCTTATCTTTGGATCAATCCAGAACCCAAAATCAATTAATTTTCAAATTACAACTGTAGGGGCAAGGCTCTGCGCTTGCCCATGAAACCCCATTCACAATCAATTAATCATCAAATGACCGTAGAGGCAAGCCTCTGCGCTTGC
>NZ_JAYFER010000645.1:0-20141 GCF_055795065.1 Lyngbya sp. CCY1209 | reverse complement strand
AGCTTGGGAATTGATTCCCAAGCGGTCTGGATGTCTCACCCTCCGCTCCCTCCGCTCCCTCCGCTCCCTCCGCTCCCTCCGCTTCCCCTGCTCCCCCTGCTCCCCCTGCTTCCCCTGCTCCCCCTGCTCCCCCTGCTCCCCCTGCTCCCCCTGCTCCCCCTGCTCCCTGTGCCCCCTCCGCTTCCCTTGCTCCCTGTGCCCTACTTGAGGGGCGGCTTTTTGATGTGCCAGGAGGTGGCCTGTTCGTAGGCGTGGGCGACTTCCAGGAGGCGGCCTTCGCCGAGCACTTTTCCGATCAACTGCATCCCGATGGGGAGTCCTTGTTCGTCGAAGCCGCAGGGGATGCTGAGGGCGGGCAACCCGGCGAGGTTGACCGGGATCGTCATCAGGTCGGACAGGTACATACTGAGGGGATCGGCGGTTTTTTCCCCGGCTTTGAAGGCTGTGGTCGGGGAGGTGGGACACACCAGCACTTCCACCTGGGTGAAGGCGCGATCGAAGTCCTCTTTGATCAGGGTGCGGACTTTTTGGGCTTTGAGATAGTAGGCGTCGTAGTAGCCGGCGGAGAGGGCGTAGGTGCCCACCATGATCCGGCGTTTGACTTCCGCCCCGAACCCTTCGGCGCGGGTTTTGGCGTACATTTCGATCAGGTTTTCGGCGTCGGGGCTGCGGAAGCCGTATTTCACACCGTCGTAGCGGGCCAGGTTGGCGGAGGCCTCCGAGGGGGCGATGATGTAGTAGGTGGGGAGGCCGTAGCGGAAGCGGGGGCAGGAGATCACCTGAATTTCGGCGCCGAGACTTTGCAGGACGTCGATCGCCTTGGTGACGGCCTGTTCGACCACCGGATCGAGGCCGGACCCGAAGGTTTCCTTGATCACGCCGACCTTCATCTTGCCGCGGGGGCGGAGGTGGGGTTTCAAGGAGGCGGTGTAGTCGGGGATTTCGACGTTCAGGCTGGTGGCATCTTTGGGGTCGTAGCCGGCGATCGCATTGAGCAAAATCGCCGCGTCCTTGACGGTGCGCCCGAAGGGGCCGATCTGGTCCAGGGAGGAGGCGTAGGCGACCAAACCGTAGCGGGACACCAGGCCGTAGGTGGGTTTCATCCCCACCACCCCGCAAAAGGAGGCGGGTTGGCGGATCGAGCCGCCCGTGTCCGAACCGAGGGCGACCACCGCCTCCTCGGAGGCCACGGCCGCGGCCGAGCCCCCGGAGGACCCGCCGGGGACCCGCTCCAGATCCCAGGGATTGGCCGTCAGTTGGTAGGCCGAATTCTCCGTGGAACTGCCCATCGCGAACTCGTCCAAGTTAGTTTTCCCCAGGATCACCGCCCCGGCGGCTTGCAGTTTTTGGGTGACGGTGGATTCGTAGGGGGGGACGAAATTTTGCAAAATTTTCGAGGCGCAGGTGGTGGGGATGCCCTCGGTACACATATTATCTTTGATGGCGATGGGAATCCCCGCCAGCGGTCCGATCTCCTCTCCGGCGGCAATTTGGGCATCCACCTGCCGCGCCTGCTCCAAGGCCCGATCTGCGGTCACGCACAGAAAACTTTTCAGTTTCGGCTCCAACCGGTCGATGCGATCGAGCGCTTCGGTGGCGATTTCCACAGCAGAGCGTTCTTTATTAATCAGTTGTCGGTGCAACTCGCAGATGGATGCCATGCCCTCTCCTCTGTTTGAATTCCAATATTTGAGTTTACCGAAAAAATGCCGTCCTGCGGATCGGCGCCGGCTTCGCACCGCCCCAATTCCCCCTCCGGGGCGATCGCATCGGGCCGGCGATGGCAAAATTGGGGTTTGATCCGGAACTTTTTAAAAACTGACGATAGATAAAATAACGTTCCGGATGAGATGAGGAGTCATGCCACCAAAGGCACACATAGAACCCCACTTATCGGCTGACGATCTCAAGAGTCGCTACCGACAGGCCCGAGATACCACGGAAGCTCGCCGGTGGCACCTGCTGCAGTTGGTTTCGGGGGGTTGGACGATCAAGCGGGCGGCAGAAGTTGTGGGGTTGAATTACGACTACGCCAAGGAAATTATCCGCCGCTACAACCTCGAAGGCCCCCTTTCGGTGAGAAACCGCAGCCGCGATCGCCAGCCCCCCGTGGCCCGTTCTCTGCTGACCCCATCTCAACAACAGGAACTCAAACAAGCCTTGCAGGGACCGGCGCCCGACGGGGGACCTTGGTCCGGCCCGAAAGTCGCCCAGTGGATCGCCCAGCGGACGGGACGCCAGCACGTCTGGCCGCAGCGGGGTTGGGACTATCTGAAGCGATTGGGCATTGATTGGAAACAACGAAAAAATATCGGTTCCGAATCTTGATGCACACGTTAGCCGATTCTGACCATGAAAAACCCATCGATTTTCAACTTCATCCTCGGGGGGGCGATCGCGATCGCTTCCTTCGCCCTCCCCCACGCGGGGATGGCCGGCGAATCTCGGGCCGAGCGGCTTCCCCGCTACCGCTATTCTCGCCCCGTCAACCAAGAGTTTTTCTGCGGCCGCAGCGATGACGGCGTTCCCACCACGTTCGTCAAGACCCGCCGGGGGACGTTCCGGGTCATCCGCTGGGTTTCCCACGTCTTCAATCAAGCGGGTTACGTCCCGGAAACGCGCTGTCGCCAAGTTTCTTCCAAATTCCAACAATTCTACGAGCGGGGACTCCTCAACTACGTCACCACGGGTATCGTCAACCGTCAGCCCGTCATCTGCGTCTCGGATGCCAAGGACGGCCCCTGTTTGGGAGTCCTCTTCACCCTCAAACCCCACCAGGATGCCCACTATACCCTACAGCAGTTGTTCGACCTGCAGGCTAATGCCGACGCCGGCCCCCTGGAAGAAAGCGGCTCCCGCCTCTATTTGGATCTGAATCGATATCTGGAATTAACAGTTAACAATTAATCATTGACAATTAATAATTGTTGATCGGTTTTTTCGAGATTGGGTCGAAAGATTTTCTTTTGAGGAGCGAGGTTTTTTTCCTCTCTCCTCCATCATCCAGAGGGAATCCTTTTGACTTTTGACTTGTGACTTTTGACTCGTGAAAGCCTCCGGTTTGTGAGGGTATCGCAGATGATAAGGCTCCGGCAGTTGGTGCTTTTATTTCCCGTCGCGATCGCCAATTGGGTCGGCAACTTTCCCGACTCAGAATACTTTTTTTATCCCCGCCGGCTGACGCCGGTGGGGCGATCGCGATCCCCCGCCTGTCAGGTGTACGGGTGTCGGTTGTGTAGGCCGGAGCAGCTCCAAACCATCGCCCGGGCGATCGCCGTCAAAATTATCGGCGAACGGGGGTGGGGGTCGGGAATTTTAATTAAAAAGAAGGGGGATTTGTACACGGTTTTGACCAACGATCACGTCCTCAATTCCGCCTCCTCTCCCTACCAAATTCAAACTCCGGACGGCCGCATTCATGACGGATATCTGCTCACTTCCTATTCCGTGCGGGGACAAGATTTGGCTCTGGTTCGATTTCGGGCCGGAGGTGAAAACTACGCCATCGCCTCCTTTCACCCCTCTTCGACGCTGAAACCGGGCGACAAAGTGTTCGGCGGCGGCTTTCCTCGAAATTTGCAAGCGGGGGAAGTTAGGCCGATCGACTCTCCCCAATTATTGACCGAAAAATTACCGCCCCAAAAGTTTTCTCAAGTTTTGCGATCGCCGGAATTTCCCCACCTCGGATTTCATCTGACCCGGGGGCGAGTTTCTTTGGTGGCCGAAAAACCCTTGGAGCGCGGTTATCAAATCGGCTACACCAATCCGATTCAAAAGGGGATGAGCGGCGGGCCGCTGTTGGACCGTTGGGGTCGGGTGGTGGGAATCAACGGGATGCACGCCTATCCGCTGTGGGGCGACCCCTACGTTTACCAAGACGGTTCCCAACCGCCGCCGCACCTGCGGGAAAAAATGGTTCATCTCGCCTTCGCCATTCCCAGCGATCGCTTCACCGAATTGGCGCCGGAATTTTCGCCCCCGACGGCGATCGCACAAACGGCCGATACGTTCTTTTTTTTCTCCCGGAATCGGTCGAACTGGCTCGGGTTTCCTCCCCCCACCTCTCCGACTTCTTGCTATTGATTGATCGCCGGCAGTCCGAAAGCAAACCGACCCCATGACCGCACAGATCGGGTGGGGGAGTAGGGACCCCTGGCTTGCGCCCTCATTTGAGATTCTACCCCGAAATCGGCACCGCCAGAAAAACCCACCCGGACAGGGTGGGCTATCCTAGGGGTATTCTTGCTGAACTGTCTCGATTGTCGGCGATTCAAGGGCGATCGCACATCCTCCGGCCGGTTCATCTGAATGGGGTAATTAGAGATCTTGAAGACCGGGCCGCGACGGATCGGTTAAAATTTGATAACCTGAGCTTAACTTTTCAGGTGTACCCTCTAGGGCAACTTCAGTTTGGGTCCTCCGCCCGTTTCATCATCAAATTTTGACAAGCGACGTTCAACCATCACGGTGCCATGAAAACGATTTTATTTTTATCTGCCGAAAATGATTACCGCAGCCGATTTTCCGAATCTCTGTTCAATCATTTAGCCCGAAAGCGGGGCTTAAATTGGCGTGCCTATTCCCGGGGATTGAGCGCCGATCGCAACCAACCGATCGCCACGGAAGCCATTTCCGAATTAGTTCAACGGGGAATTCCCCTCGGATCTTCCCTGCGGTCGCCCCAACGAGTCTCCGAAATTGACTTCAGAAACGCCAACAAAACCATCGCGATCGAAGAAAGTACCGACCGCCCCCTGATGCGGAAACAATACCCGTCTTGGGCGAGTTCCGTCGAATATTGGAACGTGGGTGGCGGTCATTTTCCCTCCCAACAACTCGAACGCAAAATCAACCAACTCATCGATCGCCTCCTCCCCACCCACGCCAGTTTGGCGACCGCTTGGATGGGGGACGATTACTGAGACAATTAACAATTAACAATTATTAATTGAATCTGCGTCATCTGCGTCATCTGCGGATTGAAACGGCTACAATTCTCGGCGGTTGAAAATGGCGATCGCCAAGGCCAGCAGTAGGACGGTGTAGACGATCCCGTAAACCGCGTTGGCTAGGAGGGTGGGGAGGGAGGGGAGTTGTCCGTAAACGGCATCATTTTTGAGGTCGAGGCGGGCGAGATCGGGTAAGATGACATAGATCGCCGTCATCAGCCACTCGATGGCGGGATTGTCGCCGAATTGGCCCAATTCCAGCAGATCTCGGCTCAAACTCCCCATCACATAAACCCCGAATGTCAGCAGGGTGGCGAGGAGGGAACTGGTGAACACCCCCAGCAAAATTCCCACCGCCGCCACCAGGCCCAATTTCAACCACAGAAACAGCATCGAAACCGCGAGACTTCCGGCCGGATAGGGAATTTGATTCAGGCTCAAAATTCCCATGTACAACGCCGTCATCGCCAGCAGCAGCACCGCCAGCACGGCGAACAGGCCGAAATGCTTTCCGATCACCAATTCGGGGCGGCTGACGGGTTTGGAAAGCAGCAGGTAAACGGTGCGTTTGTCAATTTCTTGGTTGACCAAACTCGTGCTGACAAAAATGGCGATCGCCAGACTCAAAACGGCGATGGCGGCGATCCCCACGTCCAGGGTAATTTTATCTTCAAAACTGGCGGAAACTTCCGGCAGCAGTTGCACCGCACCGACCATCACCAGGGCGAAAACGATGATCATATAGAGGATGCGATCGCGCATCACTTCCCAAAACACATTCTTGGCGATCGCCAGCGTCCGTCCTAAAAACATTTCCCCCTCCCCAAATAGGTCTAATTTTGCCGGTCAGTTCAAATCAATAAAATCCGGTAGAACTGTTTTTTTGAGTGAAAATATAAGCAGATTGTATCACGATTTGAGGCCCTCGAACGGCCCGACCTGCGCCCGGTCGATCAGGATTTGCTGTCGGAACAGATTCGGATATTCTTCCACCCACTCATCCACAAAAAAATAGAGCGCGATCCAGCAACTCAAAACCACGTGGGCAAGGATCAGCAGTAGGAACGGGCCGCGCACCCAAGGCCGCTCCTGACTCACTTTAAATCGCACTTGAATTAACTCGATGAAAAAAATCAAACAACCGCAAATGATCGGCCAAACTGTGATGGCAAATTCCGGCATTTCATCGGCCGTTTCTTGATAGATCAGGATGGTGATTAACGTTCCGGCAATCCAGGGACTCAGGGGTACGCCCCGAATCACGAATGGCGGCTGAGTCGTCCGCCATGCGATCGCCACCGTCAAGACGATCCAACTGAACGCTGCCAAAGCATTGCCGCGATCGGGATTATTATCGACGATCAGCAGCGAGAGCAGCCACGCCAGCAAACCGAAAAAGATCGCACTTCTCCAGTGATAAAGTCTCGGCGGCCGAATCGTATTCACGAAAGATGTGACATTTTTAACAGCCGGATGGTTCAGCGGATTGTCCATCGGTTCAAACCTCCCTTGCCAACAGTAACGTCAAAATTAAAATAAAAACATAACTCGCCGTATGCCCTCTCACGATCGCCCGCAGGGAATTTTGCATCTCCGAACTGATCGCGAAAAAACCCGATTTTTGTTCGGCAGGTTGGTCGGGTTGGGCCGGAATTTCCGACAAATATCTGTAAAATATCAGCCCGTTAAATTTAACGAGCAGGTAGGCGATAAAATAAATGATCGTGATCGCCAACAAAGTCATGGAGAAGCGGGGGACTTCTCCGACCATTATATAAACAATCCAATCATCTTCGACCGCTTCCGGCAGCCGGGAATAGACCCATAAAAAACTGACGATTCCCAGGATTTCTGCCAGCAAGTTGATCGCCGTCGCATATTCCACGCTCTGGCGGGGAGTGACCTTGAGATAACGCCGCAAAAACCAAGATTCGATGGCGATCGCAATTAAAACGCGGGACAATCGAGTTAAAATTGTCCGCAGGGCAATTTGAATCGAAAACATCAAGACCGGACTCCGTAAATGTCAGTTTCGTGCCAAAATCAAGGTCAGCTCTGATTATAATTCCTTTGGGCAAAAGGGTTAAACACTCTCATGCGCTGGTATACTAAAGCAGGCTTAATTCGAGCCGCCGTGGCCTTCGGTCTGACGATCGCCCTGCTACTGGGGGTAGGAGGAATAATGGCACTGATGCCGGGACGCAGCTACCGGGGGGAACTTCCGCCCCTCACCCCGCCGCAAGAACAGTACCGCGATCGCCTCAAACAAGATATCGAAGCGATCGCCGGCCTGGGCGAACACAACCATGTCTACTACGAAAATCTCCTGCAAACCGAAGCCTACCTCGAAGGCCGTTTTGCTGAAGCCGGATATGCCGTCCGCCGTCAAGAATACCCGATCGGCGATCGCATTTTCACCAATTTGGATGTCGAAATCCCCGGAACCGAGAAACCCGAAGAAATCGTGGTCATCGGCGCCCACTACGACTCGGTGACGGGCTCCCCCGGGGCGAACGACAACGGCAGCGGGGCGGCGGCGGTGCTGGCTTTAGCGGATCGGTTCGCGGGAACCGCCCCCAAACGGACCCTGCGATTCGTGGAATTTGTCAACGAAGAACCCCCCTTCGCCTGGACTCCCGAAATGGGAAGTTGGGTTTACGCCAAGCGATCGCGGCAGGAAAATGAGAAGATCGTCGCCATGCTGAGTTTGGAGACGATGGGCTACTACTCCGACTCCCCCGGCAGCCAAACCTACCCCCTCGGACTCCTCAACCAGGTCTATCCCATCACCGGCAATTTTATCGGTTTCATCGGCAACTTGCCCTCCGGCGGGTTGGTGCGGCGGGCCGTGAAGCGGTTCCGCCAGTCCGTCCAATTTCCCTCGGAAGGGGCGATTTTGCCCGACGCCGTCCCCGGGGCGGGGTGGTCCGACCACTGGTCCTTCTGGCAGGAGGGCTACCCGGCGATCATGGTCACGGATACCGCCCCCTTTCGCTATCCCTACTACCACACCGAAGAAGATACCCCCGACAAAGTGGATTGCGATCGGCTTTCTCGGGTGGTTTTCGGCTTGGAGGCAGTGGTGGCGGATTTGGCGGGAGTGGCTTTGGAGGGAATAGGGAATAGGGAATAGGGAATAGGGAATAGGGAAGGCAACAGGCAACAGGCAATAGGCAATAGGGGGAAGTCGGGAGAATCATATCAAATCCGGTTCGATCACCGAGTGGGGGAAAATGAAAAATGAAAAGTGCGAAGAAACCGGGTTTCTAGAACCATTTCGATTTCTCACCAACATCTCAGATAGAAACCCGGTTTCTAGAACCCGCAATCTTTCCAATCCTCTTCAGAGGATTTTTGCTATTAGCTTGGGAATTGATTCCCAAGCGGTGCTCGGATAGAAACCCGGTTTCTAAACCCCCACACCCCACCGAGCACACCCCACACCCCACCGAGCACACCCCAACCATTATTTCGTCGCGAATCCGCAATAGGAATTGGGGTTGTATTGGCGATATTCTGCCAGTGCCGCCTGACAGTCTTCCGAGGTTTCAAACCAGTCGCCGTAAACTTTATAAGACTGATATTGAGATAAATTCGAGTAGTTGGGGGACCAGAAAAAACCCGCCCGAGAATAGCCGTCTTCTTTCAGGGACTCGCGCTTTTGTTCCGCTTGGTTCGGGTTGTGGAAAGCGGAATCGGCAATGAAATAAAATGTCAGGGGGAGGGAAGATGTCGGCGGTGTCGGTTCGGGGGTTGCCGACTTTGACGGGGACTTGGAAAATAGCGTCAATCCCAAGCCGACGATCGCACCCAAAACGATCCCCGCGACGGCCGCTTTGTGCCAATCTTTTCGGGGTTTGCGACACCGGCGGGGGGCGGTTCGTTTGGGAAAAATAAGCGTCGAAAGGGGACCCGATCGCTCGGTGGGGGCGATGGGGTGGGATAATTGTTTCAGGGCGTCGAGCATTTCCCGGGCACAGGAGAAGCGATCGCCGGGGTGGAAGCGGATCGCGCGATCTAAAATAGCGGCAAATTTCGGGTCAATTTCCGGCACCAATTCCCGCCACTGAAGTTCGGCCGTATTGCCATTGAGGGGCAATTCCTGGGGCGTTTTTCCCGTCAGCAAATAGATCGCCGTCACCCCCACACTGAAGATGTCACTGGCGAAAAATGGGTGTCCCGCCGCCTGTTCGGAGGGCATGAATCCCGGCGTCCCGATCGCCAGAGAAGGGGTGGGATTTCCCCGGGAATTTAACACCGTTCCCATCGTTTCTTTCACCGCCCCGAAATCGATCAAAACGGGTTTGCTGTCGGGGTGACGGAGGATGATATTATCGGGTTTGATATCCCGATGAATTAAGCCGTTGCCGTGGATGGTATCCAACACGGGGAGGAGATCGAGGAGGATGTCCCGAACTTCGGATTCCGAAAGCGATCCCTGTCTGAGGACTCGGTGGGTGAGGATTTCCCCTTCGATCCATTCTTGGACTAAATAAAACCGTCCGTCCTCTTCAAAATAGGCGTAGAGGCGGGGGATGCGATCGCTCGTTTCGCCCAATTTTTCCAGGGCGATCGCTTCCCGGCGAAAACGGTCTTGAATGATCGGATAAACTCGCGCCTGTTCGGCTTTCGGTTTCAGGCGTTTAATCGCACAGCGGCGTTGGGAGGGCATTTGGGTATCTTCGCCCAAAAAGGTTTCGCCGAACCCCCCGGAGGCGATCGCATCGACGATTTGATAGCGGTTGTTCAGCAGCGGCGGCGTCGTGGGTGAAAAACTGGATTGGATTTGCATGGATGGAGACCGGATTGACTTAAACTTCAGAAACGGTTGAATCGATTAAGTCAACCTTATTCATACTGCGACACCGGCAGAGATCCGGAAGTGCAACTTTCCTCAGCATCACAGAGGCGAACCCCCAAACCGAGACTGGGGTGGCTTTCCCCGGATTGCCAAGCTGTGACGGGTGGGGGGTTGTCATATGGAGGCAAACAGGCAAACACAGCAATTTTTAAGCCAGTGAGGTACACTTGCCGATTCAAAGTTCCCCTTGTGAAGGGGATAATGTGTCCATTCAAAGTCCCCATCCCCCCCTACCCCCCCTTTGTAAGGGGGGAGTTCAAGGGGGATTTAGGGGGATCATCCGTATTGAATTGGATCGAAAACCGCTATATTACCCATTCTTATCGCAAGGTTTCGCAGCCGATGCCGTCCCGATCGCGATCGAAGCGGTGCGGGTCGGGGGGACTCACGGCAATGGGTTCCCGGATTCCCAATCTTGGCAAGTCGGGACAGTCGAGATCCGGCGGTGGCGGGGGGATGCAGATTTCTCGCCCCGAAATCGTCTGGGGATAGGCGCGATCGCACCCGGACTGCGCGAAAACGGGTGTCGCCATTAACGATAGCACAAGCAACAACCCCGCCAAAGCGACGCCAAACAAGGGGATTGCCCGATTCAGATGATTTCGATACCAGCCCATATCAAATTGATAGGTTCGAGTCTCCGCGATAGTACCACGAACCGGGGATTTTATTGCGATCGCGTGTTTACGGGTGACAAACCTCCAAACCCGGATGAAACAAGGGACTCCATCTCCTTGTTTTCCCCACACCCCACGCCCGCACACCCCACACCCCAGCGCTATAACTGTTCTGATGTCCCCCTTCAAGATTAAATAGAGGGTGTTTGTCAATTCGACCCGTACATCATGGAAAATCGGTCAATTACCCGCCTTCTCGTCAGCTTGGCGAGTTTATGCATCATTATTGCGGGAATCAAAGCCACCGCCGGCTTGACCTCTCAAATTCTCCTCGCCTTATTTATCGTATTAGTTTGCAGTCCGATCGTCGTCTGGCTGAGTCGGCGCGGACTCCCGGAATGGTTGGCCAGAGTCATTGTGGTCTTGGGGGTGGTCGCAGTCGGCCTGCTGCTGATCGCCTTTTTGGGACTTTCCATCACCCAACTCACCCTGGCACTGCCGAAATATCAGTCGATGATAGCCGCTCAACTCTCCGGAGTCAAACAGTTTCTCAATTCAATCGGGGTCAGTCAAGCCGATCTGCAACAATTGGATTTATTCGATCCCGGCAAACTGATTCAACTGACGATCGCCTTCATTCAAGGACTGCTGGGAACCTTGTCGAGTGTCGGTCTGACCCTATTTATTTTCATCTATATGCTGGCGGGAACCTCCAGCTTTTCCAAAAAGTTGAATCGCGCTTTGGTTGCCGACAATCCGATGCTCGATCGCCTCAACAATTCCGCCAAAAGTATCAGTCTGTACCTGTTGATCAAAGGTTGGCTGGGGGCGATGACCGCGATCGGTCAAATTATTTTACTCTGGATTGTGGGGGTCGATTTTGCCATCCTCTGGGGCATCCTATCTTTCCTGTTCAACTTTATCCCCAGCATCGGCTACATCATCTCCGTGATTCCCCCCACCCTGATGGCGCTGTTACAATTCGGTTTAATTAAAGCCGTTATCGTGTTTGTCGGTTACGCCCTCATCAACAACTTTTTCGACATGGCGATCGGCCCCCGCTATTTGGGTCAGGGTTTGGATCTGTCCACCTTCGTCACCTTTTTATCGGTGATTTTGTGGACGCTGCTGTTGGGTCCCATCGGCGCATTTTTGGCCCTCCCGCTGACGGTCATGTTGAAAAAATTGGTACTGGAAACCCACTCGGACACCCAACTGATCGCCAGCCTGATGGGTGCGGACGAAGGGAAACCGGACAAGTCCGATAAAAGTTTGTTGTAGCGTTTGGGCACCGGGGCTCCCATCCCAACAACGGGGGGTTTTGGGCGGTTTTCCACACCCAAACGGACGCCGCGATATCTGGAATGGTGGGGGGAGAAGTTGAAGTTACCCACAGACAAGCGATCGCGACCATTGGAGGCGCAATCATGAAAAGACTGTATCGCAGCCGCACCCATTCTCAAATCGCCGGAGTCGCCGGAGGCGTGGCGGAATATTTCAACGTCGATCCCCTGCTGGTGAGACTCACGTTTATCATCCTGGGGTTCTCTGCCGCGCCGGGAATTATCCTCTACGCGATTCTCTGGCTGTTGGCGCCGCTGGAACCGGAACTCGAAGACCGCAAAACATCCGAGTTCTAAGCACGGTTGAGGGGTTGAAACGGGCAAAGGGTTTCAACCCCGTTTTTTTTATAATTTTCAATAATATAGCAGTTTTCGATCTGCTGCGATACGTTTCGATCCCCCTAAATCCCCCTTAATAAGGGGGACTTAAAAGGCGGGTCTAAAATTGAGATTTTGGTTTTCATGGGGAGATATTGATAGAAACCCGGTTTCTAAGACTCCTCGAATCCGATCAAACGGCGATCGCGGGCGTCCGGTGTTCGGCGTTGCCGGAGATGTTACGAAAAGTGTAAAAATGTTAAGAAAAATCTGATGCCCGGTGGGGGTGGGGGCGGGGAAGGGTTGAAATGCAACGGTTTTGGGAGTGGGAATTGGTGGGTCGCCCTGAATTGATGGGATTGCGTGAAATCGGGAAAAGGGATAGGATTAACAGTAGTTATCGGTGCAGCTCGCCCAGTTGAGACTGTGAGTCCATTGGCTCTGATTTTCCCTGCGTCACTGACTGGGAATCGCTGTATTGAATTGTCCCAGGATAGCCAGCCATGAAATATAGCCCAGGGTTCGACTCATTCCGACAGACTTTGATGGGGACGGCTGCGGTTGCTGCGGTGTGTCTGACACAGGTGGGAGAGGCCCTCGCCAAAACCGGAGAGGAAATCTATCAAATAGCCGTTCCGATTACCGTACAAATTAACAGCCAGAATAATGGTGGGGGAACGGGGGTGATTGTCTCCCAATCTGGGGACACTTACACCGTCGTCACCAATCACCACGTCGTCTGTCAGAGGGGAACGTTTGTGAGCAACTGCAACACCAACGGCACCTATCAGATTATCACCCATCGGGGCAGAACCTACACCGCTTCTTTCGTCCAAGCGTTCCAAGGAAATCGCAACGAACCGGATTTGGCGATTGTCCGCTTCCGCAGTTCGGACAGTTATCCGGTGGCGACGTTGGGGGATTCTCAGCAGATTATTCCGGGTAGCGAGGTTTATGTTTACGGTTTTCCGAGTTTGCTCGGGCGTCGGGGTTCCGAGCGGGAGCCGGAATTTACCCAAGGTTTTGTCACCAGTCGCCCCCAAAACCGATCGGGCGGATATGCCATCAACTACAGTGCTTTGACTTGGGGGGGAATGAGTGGCGGTCCGGTGTTCGACAGTGAAGGACGGTTGATTGGCATTCACGGAGAGGGTGTCCGAGACTGGGCTACGGTTTATGGTAATGATGGTCAAACACGGACTGGGATAGCCAATGTGGCTGCCGGGATTAACTCCGCGATTCCCATCAATACCTTTGTGGCCCTGCAACCCCGCATCCGCCAGGGGGACGTGCGTTTGGCGGTGGATGCGGGTTCGAGGGGGCGAGTGGCGAACCTGGACAACCCCAGCACCGCCTCGGACTACTACGCCAGGGGAGCGGCGAACTATGGCCGGGGCAATTTCCGGGCGGCGATTAATGATTTCACCCAAAGTCTGCGTTTGGATGGAAATAATCGGGATGCTTATATTTTCCGGGGTGTGGCTCGCTTTGACCAAAAAGACTATGAAGGAGCGATCGCCGACTACAACCGAGCCCTTCAAATTGACAATAATTATGCTGATGCTTATGTCGGTCGGGGTTTAGCTCGCCGTCAGCAAGGAGACCTTCAAGGAGCGATCGCCGACTACAACCGAGCCCTTCAAATTGACAATAATTATGCTTATGCTTATGTCGGTCGGGGTAATGTTCACCGGAACCAAGGAGACTATGAAGGAGCGATCGCCGACTTCAACCGAGCCCTTCAAATTGACCCCAATTCTGCTGATGCTTACCACAATCGAGGTGCGACTCGCGTTGACCAAAAAGACTATGAAGGAGCGATAGCCGACTTCAACCAAGCCCTCCAAATTGACAATAATTATGCTGAGGCTTATGTCGGTCGGGGTAATGTTCACCATGACCAAGGAGACTATGAAGGAGCGATCGCCGACTTCAACCGAGCCCTTCAAATTGACTCCGATTCTGCTGAGGCTTACCACGGCCGGGGTACAGCTCGTTATATGTTAGGAGACAAGCAAAAAGCCCGTTCCGATTGGCAAACCGCCGCCAACCTCTATCGACAGCAGGGCAACGATGCCGGATATCAACTGATGATGGATACCCTAAGAAACTTCCGGTAATTGATCGGGTGCGTCCCACTCCAACTCTGAACCCTCTCCTTAATAAGGGGAGGGTTGGGTGGGGTTTCCGGGTTTATGAGGCGCCTGCGGTGCGCGGGAGTCGGGACTCCAGGAGGCAGAGGGAAAAACTACCCCTACACCCTACACCCTACACCCTACACCCGGCGCCGAGCGCTATAACTCTCCCCCGAACAATGGTATCTTCAAGGATCGGACACCATTTCACAGCAGGCAAATTGATGAGCGTGGCAGACGACAAAACCGTTGTTCGGGAGTATTTCAATTCCACTGGCTTCGATCGCTGGCAGCGAATTTACGGCGATGGCGACGTCAACCGGGTGCAGCGGGACATCCGGCAGGGACACCAGCAGACGGTCGATCGCGTCCTGGAGTGGCTGCGGGCTGACGGCAACCTGTCGGGTTTGTCGATATGCGATGCGGGGTGCGGCGTGGGTAGCCTCAGCATCCCCCTCGGAGAAGCGGGGGCGATCGTTTCCGGCAGCGACATTTCGGAAAAGATGGTCGGCGAAGCAGCCCAGCGGGCCAGACAGCAGTTGGGCTATCGCGCCAACAATATCACATTTATGACCCAAGATCTGGAACGGTTGACGGGCCGCTATCACACCGTCATCTGTCTGGACGTGCTGATTCACTATCCCGACGAGGAGATGGGAGACATGATTTCCCACCTCTGTTCCCTGGCGGAAAGCCGGATCATCCTCAGCTTCGCCCCCAAAACCTTGGCCCTGAGTGTGCTCAAAAAAGTGGGCGAATTTTTCCCCGGGCCGAGCAAAACCACCCGCGCCTACCAGCACAAGGAGGCGGATATTGTTAAAATTCTATCGGATAACGGCTTCACCGTCGGCCGACAATCCATGACCAGCACGCGATTTTATTACTCTCGGCTGATCGAAGCCGTGCGTTAAATTGTTCATCGCGCCCCCCTAGCCCCCATCCCCCCCAACCCCCCTTTGTAAGGGGGGAGATAGGGGGGAACCGGAGTTTCAAGTCCCCCAAAGTTGGGGGATGCAAGGGGGCTTCAGGGGAGGAAGAGTTCAGATGTTTAAACTGATAGCCGCCGGATTCTTAATTCCCCTGGGGTCGGTGTTTTTGTTGGCGATCGCCACCGAATTCACCAACCCCGCCGCTTCCTCCGATTCCCGCATGGCGACGGCGGTGGGCGGCTTGATTCTGGGCATTCCCGCCATCGGCGTCGGAGGCTGGCTGGCTTGGGACTGGTATCGCGATCGCCGCCGGGAACTCTACCGCCGCCAACGGTACATCCGCTCGATTTTCCTGCATCTGGTGCGGGACAAGAAAGGCCTGGTGGCCGTCAAAGATCTGGCGCGATCGGCGAATTTATCCCCCCAGGAAGCGAAAGCATTCCTCGATCGCGCCGCCCGGAAATACAACGCCACTTCCCAACAGTTGGTCGATGGCGAAACCTACTATCAATTTAATTTTTGAGATGAGATCGAATCTGCTTGGAGAACCGCTTGGGAATCAATTCCCAAGCTAACAGCACAAATCCTCTCAAGAGGATTAACAATCGATTTCCGATTAAAAAAATAGTTTGATATGGATTTTGATTGGGACAGGGGGGAGGGCGAATGCCCTTCGCCCCTACAATTGAAAATACCGACACCATTCACCCTAATTCAATGAGTCGAATTTTTCTAACTTTAGCATCAATTTTAGGCGGATTTTCGGTAATCGCCGGGGCTTTCGGTTCCCACTCTCTGCGGGGACAATTGAGCGATCGCGCCTTGGAAGTCTTCCAAACCGGAACCCGCTACGAAATGTATCACGCTTTGGCATTGTTGGCTGTGGGGGTACTTTTGGCGCGATCGCCATCTCCCCAACCCCTATTAGTTGCGGCGGGATGGGCGTTCGTGGCGGGCGTCATCCTCTTTTCCGGCAGTCTCTACGGTTTGAGCACCACCGCCGCCGGATGGCTGGGACTGGTGACACCCTTCGGAGGCGTGATATTAATCGTAGGTTGGGCACTGTTAGCGATCGCCGCCACCCGCCCATCAATCAATCCGTAGGGGCAGGGGAGGCAGAGGAAGCGGAGGAGGCAGAGGAGGCAATTTAATATCAGATCCGTACAAACTCCCCAATCATCTAAAGATGATTTTCGCTTGTCGGGGCCCCTGGCTTGCGCCCTTGAGAATCAATTCCCAAGCGATCTGGATGTTCCACCCGTTTCTTCGCTTCCTCCGCTTCCTCCGCTCCCTCCGCTCCCTCCGCCCCCACACCCCACACCAGCCAACTGTGGTACGGTAGATAGGGGGTCAACCCGAGAATTTGGGAGATACATCAGCCAGTTATCAACATGGGAACCGAAACAATCGTATTGCTATCGAGCCGGGAAATCGAAAAAATGCGCCAAGCCGGACGTTTGGCCGCCGCCCTCCTGGACCACCTCGAACCGATGGTAAAACCGGGGGTCAGCACCCTGGAACTCAACGACGAAGCCGAACGCTGGACCCAAGCCCACGGCGCCCGCAGCGCCCCCCTCAACTACAACGGTTTCCCCAAATCCATCTGCACCAGCGTCAACGAGGTGATCTGCCACGGCATCCCCAACGCCAAACAGATCCTCAAAGATGGAGATATCATCAATATCGACGTCACCCCCATCGTGGAGGGCTACCACGGCGACACCTCCCGAACCTTTTTCGTCGGCACCCCCTCCCCCACAGCGAAAAAGTTGGTGGAAGTGACGGAAGAGTGCCTGCGGCGGGCGATCGCAACAGTGAAGCCGGGAAGCCGCATCGGCGACATCGGCGCCGCGATTCAAGAATATGCCGAGGGCGAAGGCTTTTCGGTGGTGCGGGATTTTGTCGGCCACGGCGTCAACACCGTCTTCCACACCGCCCCCCAAATTCCCCACTACGGCACCCGCGGCAAGGGGAAAAAATTGCGGTCTGGGATGGTTTTTACCATCGAACCGATGATCAACGAGGGCACCTGGGAAGCCCAGGTTTTGGAGGATGGCTGGACGGCGATCACCAAGGATGGCAAATTATCCGCCCAGTTTGAACACACGATCGCCGTCACCGATCAGGGCGTCGATATTCTGACTTTACCCGCTTAATTCGTAGCACAGGCATCCTGCCTGTGAAACACGACGATCAAACTCGAAGTTCCGGCGGCGGAGGTGCGGTGATGCGTAAGGTCGCACCCGTTTTCGGATGTCGAAAGGAGAGGGAATAAGCGTGCAGCCAGTAGCCGCAATCTCCGGGGACGGGAACGGTGTCGCCTTCGGGCGATCGCGGTTTGCCGCCAATCTCATAAAGCGGATCGCCGACGAGGGGAAATCCGGCGGCGGCGAGGTGAATCCGAATCTGGTGGGGTCTACCCGTGAGGATGGTGACTTCTATAATTGCCCGATCGCCGCACCGTTTCAATACCCGGCAATCGCTTCTGGCGAACAATCCATCCGCCGCCGCACCGTAAATATAGCCCAAAACCGGGTGGGGGATCTTGCCGATCGCGCGATCGATGCCGAATTCGTCCCGGTCCGGGCATCCGCTGGCGAGGGCCAAGTAGACTTTGCCGATCTGCCGATCGCGCATTTGCCGGGTGAGGTGCGATCGGGCCGTTTGCGATCGCGCCAGCAGCACCAATCCCGACGTCCCCCGCCCCAAACGGTGGATGGGAACGGGCGTTTCTTCGGGGTATCGCCGTTGCAGTTGCCCCAATAACGTATGTTCGAGGAAGCCGCCCCCCGGCATGACGGGGAGCCCGGAAGGTTTGGCGACCACCAACAGATCCGCATCTTCGTATAAGACCTGAAAAAATAGGGGAACGTCCGGTTCCTTCCAGGGCGGGCGGTGATACACTAATTCCTGTCCCGGTTGCAGCCGCATTTCGGCGATCGCGGGTTTGCCGTCGAGCCAAATTTGTCCGGCGTCGAGGCGATCGCGCCACTCCATTTCGGTCGAGTGGCGGTATCGTCCCGCGTAGTAGTCCAGGACGGTCAATCCCGCACTTTTGCGATCGACGCGATCGCGGTAAGTCCAACCGGAATTCAAGGGTGTGGCCACTGAAAAACTTACAGCAAGTTAACTTCAAGTCCCCCTTTGCAAGGGATCATTCCCCTCTCAAAGTCCCCCTTTTTAAGGGGGATTTAGGGGGATCGCCCCCCTCTCAAAGTCCCCCTTTGTAAGGGATCATTTCCCTCTCAAAGTCCCCCTTTGTAAGGGGGATTTAGGGGGATCATCCCCCTCTCATTAGATCGAGAACCGCTCTCTCCTTAATTATCCCATATCATTTAAGTTTGTCAACCCCAAAAGTGCGATCGCACCCCGCAATTTTTCAACCCCCCATGCAAAACCGTCTGGCATTTCCGATTATTTTAATTAGCGCGATCGTCGCCGCAACTTTCGCCCTGCTGTGGTGGAGCGATCGCGATCGGGTGTACAACCTCACCCTCGCCACCGGGGGAGAATTGGGGGAATATTACGAGTTCGGAGAAGCGTTAGCCGAAGTCGTCGCCCGACACAATCCCCGGATTCAGATCAAAGTCTTGGAGACGCAAGGATCGCGGCAAAATGTCGAATTACTCGCCGAAAATAAAGCCCAACTGGCGTTAATTCAAAGTGATACGCTCCTCCCGGCAGACGTTCGAGTTGTCTCCTTCCTATTTCCCGAAATCTTTCATTTGGTCGCCCGAACCGAAGCCGATATTAATAATGTCAAAGATCTGGAAGGAAAGCGGATCGCACTGATGCCGGAGGGGAGCGGTTCCTATCAACTGTTTTGGTATCTCAGTCGCCACTACGGGTTAGATGGAACAGATTTAGAAGCAATTCCCATGCCTTCGGAACGGGCCTATGTCGCCCTGCAACGGGGGGAAGTCGATGCCATGTTCCGCATTATCGCCCTGGGAAATTCGACCCTCAGCAAACTGCTACAAACCCCGGATTTGAACCTAATTTCCATCGAACAGGGGGCCGCACTCCAGCTATTCAAACCAGCCTTGGAACCCGCCCTCATTCCCACGGGAACTTACAACGGTTCCGTCCCCATTCCCCCGGAAGATCTGCCCGTCGTCGGGGTGCGATCGCTCCTGATAACTCGGGAAAATATCAACCCTTACGCCATCCACGAAATCACCCGCATTCTATTTGAACGCCGCAACGACTTGCTCGAAAAAAGTCCCCAAGCCGCCATGATTGTCCGCCCCGGCAACGTCCGAGATTTGGGCTTGCCCTTCCACCCCGGCGCCAAATCATTTTACACCCAAGACGAGCCCTCTTTCTTAGAAAAATACGCCGAACCGATGGGCTTTTTACTCTCCGCCGGCGTATTGGGAATTTCCAGTCTTTGGCAGTTTCGGCTGTGGCTGAAAGGCCGACAGAAAAATAACGCCGATTTCTACAACTTAGAAATTCTCAATTTAATCGATCGCGTCCACGACTGCGACACGACGGAGGAATTGGACTCCATCCGAGAACAACTGTTCAAAATCTTCCGGAAAGTCGTCGTCGATTTGGACGAAGATCGCATTTCCCCCGAATCCTTCCAATCCTTCACCTTCACCTGGGAAGCCGCCGTCACCACCATCCGCCACCGGGAGACACTGCTTTAAAAAAAGGTGTAGGGTGGGTTAGGCGCCGCCGTAATTTTTCGGAAAAACCCACAATTTTTCATCGGCGCCGTAACCCACCAGCCATTCCATTCAAAATTCAAAAGTATAGTAGTCCAGTTTTCCCACCAATAACCCATCCGCTACCAGCCGTTGGGTTTCGTTTCGCGACCCCCAACCTACAACTATTGAGCGGTGCGTTACATTTCATTAACGCACCCTACCACTCAAAGCCCCCAGAATTGGGGGTTTGGGGGCTAGCGGTGCGTTACATTTCATTAACGCACCCTACCACTCAAAGCCCCCAGAATTGGGGGTTTGGGGGCCAGTAACCCAC
>NZ_JAYFER010000644.1:0-17688 GCF_055795065.1 Lyngbya sp. CCY1209 | reverse complement strand
TGGTGGATCTCCCCACCTCGGTAAGGGGGGAGAAGAGTTTTCCAAGTCCCCCTTATAAAGGGGGATAATGGTGGATCGTACAAATCAGCCGCCGAATCCTTTCCCGCGACTGCCGCGGCTGACGGAAGGCGTACACAAACAATTGTCAAGTTGGTTTCTTAGGGTGTCATGATCTAAACCTTGTCCGATCAACACCAGTTGGGTTTTCTTCTCGCCTTTCCACTCATCATCATCGATGGAAAAACGCTTGCCGCTGAGGTGGAAAATGTGGCGTTTGGGACTTTCGTCGAACCAGAGAATCCCCTTCGCCCGGAAGACGTTTGCGGACAATTGGTTGTCCAAGAAATACTGAAACTTCCTCAATGAAAGGGGGCGATCGCTCTGGAAAGAAATTGACGTAAACCCATCATTTTCGAGGTGATTGGAATGGTGGTGATGATGGTCGTGGTCGTGGTCGTGGTCGTGGTGATGGTCGTGATGTTCGTGGTCGTGGTCGTGATGATGTTCGTGGTCGTGATGATGTTCGTGGTCGTGGTCGTGGTCGTGATGTTCTTCGGAGCGATCGAAATACTTATCCGACTCGAATAAACCCACGCTCAAAACCAGTGGCAGGGGCACTTGGGATTGGGTGGTTCTGAGAATTCGGGCATCTTTTTTCAGATCCCGAATTCGGACTTCGAGTAAATCCACATCTCCCTCGTCCACCAAATCCGTTTTGTTGAGGACGATAATATCCCCGTAGGCGATCTGACTTTCGGCGGCTTGGGAGTTGAACAAATCCAGGCTAAAATTGGCGCAGTCCACCATCGTGACGATGGAATCCAGGCGGGTCATATCTCGCAGTTCGGTGCCGAGGAAGGTCAGGGCGACCGGCAGGGGGTCGGCGAGTCCGGTAGTTTCGACGACCAAATAATCGACCCGTTCGGGGCGTTCGAGTACCTTGTAAACGGCGTTCACCAAGTCTTCGTTGATGGTGCAGCAGACGCAGCCGTTGCTCAATTCCACCATCGTATTATCTTCGTCGGTGGTGACGATCAATTCGTTGTCGATGCCGATTTCGCCGAATTCGTTCACCAGGACGGCGGTTTTTATGCCGTGCTGGTTGCTGAGAATGTGGTTGAGAAGGGTGGTTTTACCGCTTCCCAGGAAGCCGGTGATGATGGTGACGGGTAAACCCCGCTTGGAGTCGTCCATCGTCTGTTCGGTGTTGGGAGTGACTGCTGATTGCATGGTTTTAGGATTGAAACTGTCGGACACTCGAAAAATCTGTGCTTTTCAGTGTATCGCAATTGCCGGATGTTTCGGGATGCTCATTGCTGATCCCCCCCAGCCCCCCTTAATAAGGGGGGAGTTTCATTGCTGATCCCCCCCGGCCCCCCTTAATAAGGGGGGAGTTTCATTGCTGATCCCCCCCGGCCCCCCTTAATAAGGGGGGAGTTTCATTAGCCTGCCTTAATAAGGGGGGAGTTTCATGGCCGATCCCCCCCGGCCCCCCTTAATAAGGGGGGAGTTTCATTAGCCTGCCTTAATAAGGGGGGAGTCTCATTGCTGATCCCCCCCGGCCCCCCTTAATAAGGGGGGAGTCTAAATTTGAGATTAGATGAATTTGCAGATTCCCCGCTGGGAGGTGCGGATGAACTCGCACAGTTCCCGCACCAAGTCCGAGGTGAAGTCGGATTCGAGTTTTTCCAGGGCTTGGGAAACGTTGAGTTGGGAGCGATAGAGGATTTTGAGGGCGTTTTGGAGTTCCCGCCGCTGCTGTTCGGTGAAGCCGGCGCGCCGCAGTCCGATCGCATTGAGTCCCATGACGGTGTTGGTGCTGAGGCTGCGGGTGATGCAGAAGGGGGGGACGTCTTTTTGGATGGCGCACCCGCCGGACATCATGGCCAGGCGCCCGACGCGAGTGAATTGGTGGACGAGGCAGTTGCCGCTGATGAAGGCGCGATCGCCGATTTCCGCGTATCCGGCTACCAGTGCGCCGTTGGCGATGATGGCGCGATCGCCGACTTTGACGTTGTGGGCCAGATGGGAATAGGCCATCAACAGGCAATCGTCCCCGACGACGGTTTCGGTTCCGGCTTTGGTGCCCCGGTGGACTGTCACCCCTTCGCGAATGACACAATTATCGCCGATTTTGACGCTGGAGGGTTCGTCTTTGAAGGCGAGATCCTGGGGAACGTCGCCCAAAACCGTCCCGGCGTGGACTTTGCAGTTGTTGCCGAGTCGGGTGCCGGCGAGGATGGCGACGTGGGAAGCGATCGCGCAGTTGTCGCCCACTGTTACCCCGGATTCGATGTAGGTGTAGGGTCCGACTTTGATATTATCGCCCAATTGGGCACCGGGTTCGATGATGGCGGTGGGGTGGATGGTCATTGGTGAGCGATCGACGGGGGTAGAGTTGAGCCGAGATACAAAATAGCAGAAAATGCGATCGTTGTATGAAGTCACGTTGGGTATTGCCCAAGAGTTGAGCGGTTCAATTCGGACACTCAGAAATTTACCCGGTTCTATTACATATTTGTTCGACAAAACGGCTGAACAATTTGATGCGGATTATATTCCCTGGCCGATTGATGAAATCAGGGTCAATGATGCGGTGAATTTTATCGAACAGGTTGTCGAAAGCATTCACCACATATTGACCTAAATTAAAATCAACGATTGACGCAATAATCCAAATTCAACAAAACGTAAGAATAGGCGCGATCGAACCACTTTCCCCAAATCCGATCGCCCGGTTGGGAGTCGATAAAGCGGTTGACTGTATTTTGCCATTCGCGATCGCCGGCGGGGAGAATGATGCCGTAAAAATCGCAGGTGAGGGGTTCGAGGGGAACCAAAGTATAATTGTCCAGATTCAACCCCTGGCGGGCGACTTCTCCGAGGGCGAGAATGCCATTTTCGGCTACGGTATCGACTCGGTTTTGAGACAAAGCTGCGATCGCGTCCTGGATTCCAGTTTGTCCGCGAAAATAAACTTCATCCGCTTCCGGATATTCGGTGTTGAGGAACTGCTCCGATGTCGTATTTTTCACCACGCCAACTTCCACCCCGGCGAGGGTTCCATCCGGGTCGATTTCCGACGCTTTATCCTGTTGCACTAAAAAATGTGTTCCGGAAATAAAGAAGGGATTGGAAAAAACCACACCCGACAGATTTTCTCGGATAGTATTCGGTCCGCATTCGAGGTGGACGGTTTGATTGCGAACCGACTGATAGCGGTTGTCCACGTTGGAAGGAAATTGGATAACTTCGATGGGGACAGAAGACTGCAATTCCCGCTCCAGCCAATCGGCAAAACTGGCAGCCCAGTCCACGCAGTAACCCACCCATTGCTGTTTGTTATTGATAAATCCAAAGGGGACGGCATCTCGTCGGATTCCCACTTTTAAAACCCCGGTTCTTTTGATTTCTTCCAAAACCGTTTTGTCCCGTTCCGGTTCGGCGACGACTGTTGTTTCGGGGATAATTGCCATTGGGGGAGAACTACCATAGGCGGTTTCTAATGCTTCGGGAGTCAGGGATTCAATCTGATAAACGTTCAATTTTTGTTGACTCATTCTCAAGCCGTAGGCGGCGCTTAAATAAGGCAAATAGCTGTCATCTTCGCTCAAATATGCTTTGAAAAATGCCACATTTAACCCGAAAAAGTAGGGTCGTCCCAAATCAAAATTATCGCCCAAAATAAATTTTGGGATGCCGGAAATCCCCTTGGTTCCCTCTTGAATACTGGTGCTGAAGTGAGTTCCAGGAACTAAATAGGAGAGATATTTTTTGGGTGCATTCATCCAGATAAAGGGGTGTACCTGTTCTTCAATAACGGGGGTGACAATATCGTTTGCCCCCGCTACCATCAAAATGGGAACTTCGATATTGCTCAAACCTTCTGGCCCGAATAGGGCGCTAGTGAGGGGGTGGGCGGCGATCGCGGCGTCGATGCGATCGTCCCGCAAATTATAATCAGAAGGGGGCAAATAAAGCCCCCGACATTGTAATAACAAAGAAACGTTTAAAGAGAAGTTTTCGGGGGCGCAAACTTGCCGAAGTCTCGGGAGGTTAATTTGTGCCCCCGCCAGGGAGAGGGAAGTCGTCCCGCCAAAGGAATTTCCGGTCACGCCAACCCGCGTCAAATCGAGGCGTTGTTTCCATTCCGGAGCGGTTTCTATCAACTGTTGCAATTCGTCGAGTAAGTAGCTGATATCTTCGGGGCGGCTGACATATTCGATGGGACTCAAAAGCAGGCTGACACTTCCTTTTAAAAAGGCTTCTCGGTAGCTCAAATTGCTGCCGATATGCTCGGGAACTGCCACGACAAAACCGTAGCTGGCGAGGTGTTCGGCGAGGTTATTGTTGCCCCGATAGGAGCCGAAACCGTGGCTGATGACGATCAGGGGGGCGGGTTCGCCGAGGTTTTCTGGGAAATAAAAATCGACCGCCAGGGGATAGGAACCGGACAGCCCCGTTTCGGTTTGGCGGAAGCGATCTATTGCAAAATTAAGCTCAGTTTTTGTGTAGGAATAGGGGCCAATTTTTTGCAAGTCTGGAAGTTGGGAGAAGTCGATCGCGGGTTCGGTGGTGGCTTCCCGTTCGGCTTCTTCTCCGATGGCGATCGCCGCCGTTTCCCGATATTTGAGAAACTTGGGAAATTCTTCGGCTACCTCGATCAATAAATCCGTATTGACGCGAATATTGGCGGCGGGAAATTTTCGCATGATGCCGATAATACTCAAGCCTTTTGGATCTTCCGATGCGGCAATGACCGCCGTTTTAATGGCTTCGTAACCGTTGCTATTTTCTTCCGCTTGAATGACTTGTCCGAGGCGGATCATCAGGGCTTCTCCGAGGGGCATTGTCACCATGCGGCGGACGAAATCGGCGGGGATGGGGGCGTGAATTTGTAGGGCGACGCGGAGACGTTGGCGATCGCTTTCGCTCAAAAAACGGGAATAGAGGGCGAAGTCGCCGGTGATTTTTCCTTCTTTTGCAAATACTTCCAGGGCATCAATGGAGACGTAAATATCCGTCAGTGGGGGTATAAAAAAGGCGATGCGATCGGCGCCGATCGCGGGTTTCGGCTTCCCGAAAGGCAGTCCACATCCGAGGCTCAAAAATAAGCCGACGTAAAATAAATTTAAAATTTGCTTTGAAAGGTTCCGATGGGATTTTTTCATGGGTTCTCGATTTAAAATGGTGATTGATTGGACTCGAATCGTTGATTTTACAGTCTATTTCTGTAATTCGGCGATCGCCCGTTCCAACTGCTCCGTCGTTAACAATGGAATGAAACTGAGGCCGTAAGGTTCCCGGGCGATCGTCCCGGCGTAGGATGCCCGCAAAAAGGGGCGGTAGTCGGGGTTTCGAGCCAGGTTAACTTGAAAAAATGCCAATCCAAAAGCCGACATATAGGATGCAATCACATCGGGGTCACTGCTGACAATTTGGCCGAGGGATTCTTCGTCTAGGGCTTGAAATTGGGCGATCGCGGCGGGGTTGAAATCGACGTGATTCGCACCCCGGACGAGGGCAAAATACCGCTCCGGCGAGGAGAGGCTGGTGACGGAATCGATCTGTTCGAGGACGACGGGGGTGAGCAGATCGGCACTTCCGGACGCCCAAAAAATTGGGATGGCAATTTTTTCTAAACTCTCGGGTCCGAAAATCGCGCCGTTCACCGGATCGACGACAAAAGCGGCGGCGATGCGATCGTCTTTTAGTTGATAGGAACGGCGGGGAACTTCTAGAGCCCGACATTGCAATAATAAGGACAGATTCAGCAAGTCGATGGGGGGGCGACAATTGGTTTCGAGGCGGTCGAAATTGAGGGGAGCACCCGCCAACGTCAGGGCTGTATAAGCTCCGAAAGATTGACCCAAAATTCCGACATTTTCTACATCCAAAATCCCATTAAATTCGGAAAAATTGCGTTGCTCCAGTTCGTCTAAAACGAAGCTGATATCTCGGGGGCGATCGACAAATTCACCGAGTTTGAAACTTTCGGATTCCTCTCCTTCAAAAAAGCGTTGCAGGTGGGCGAAGTCGCTCCCCGGATGGCGGACGATCGCCACCGCAAACCCGTGGGAGCTCAGATGTTCTGCGAAGGGCCGCCATCCCACAGCGGTGGAACCCAAACCTGGAGAAATGACGATGACGGGTACGGTGTCTTCGAGGGGAAATGAAGGATAATAAAACGTCACTTCAATTTCCCGATCGCGATCGCGATCGAATACAGTTAGAATCCGTTTGGAAACATATAAATTTCCCGGTTGTTTGGGATCGGGCAAGTCGTCGTAATTGACGGTTGGTTCGGTTGAAGCGATCGCGATCGTCATGTTTTCCAAAGCTTTATTGAGGGTTTCGGTTTCGGTAATAACGCCCTCGATGCGATTCGCCAATTCCAGGAGCGCTGCGATGTTCAGTTGCAACTCTCCGGGAAATTGTTGCAACAGCTCAAAAACCGAAAATTCTCCATAATTTTCTGTCACTTCAAATAAGGTTTCTCGCAGGGCATTCGAGCCATTTTTTCCGTCCCGAACGCGGAGGATTTCTCCCAAACTTTGCAGAAAAATTTTTCCCATCGGGGAATTGAGAGACTGTCGGACTTGTACAGAACCGACACCGAACCGCATTTGTAGGAACTCATTCAGCGTTTTTTGATGGTAGGGCTGCAAAAATAAAAAGTAGGGAAAAAGTTCCCAGTTGACTTTTCCGGTGTCGGCATAAACTTTTAAGGAATCGACAGAAACCGATGTTTCTAAAGGGCCGTATTTGGCATAGATGCGATCGGTCGCCCGCACCGGAAGGGCGACAAAAAAAGCCAATAAACTGCCCAAAGTCAGGGTTTTAAAGGGGCGAAAAATGTTAAAAATTGTCGGTCCGTTCATTCCGAGTTTGCGATCGCGATAATTGTATTAATCTATACTGCAATGTGGGATGTGATGTCCTCCATTTTAAGCGGTTCGGCTGGGAACTGGGGGTCGAACTTCCCGTATCGCCCGAGTCGCCGGCCCGGAGTCCCGCATCCGTTTCCCGGGTTCCGATCGCCGTTGCCAAAAATCCTTATGAAATCAGAACACAAATGGCTGAAACCGTGCGATAATAAAAGTATATAGAATTACCCGAAGATATGGCGACTTAGAGTCAACGGACTCGGGACAGAAATAATTCCTAGCTGCACTGAAAGGGGAGTTCTTGAGGTGGATGAAGTAGAAAGATAACCCAAACAGAAAAAGGAGGTACTCAACAATGGTCGCTCTGGAATGGCTGCGAATTTTGATTCCCGCCGTATTTTATCTCGGTTGCGTCTACTTGCTGCTGGGTTGGATACCGCAAAAGACGGAAAGCTGAGATTTCGATCGGAAACCACAAATTTTGAGGGAAAATGGGTAAGGTGGCGATCGCGAATCGTCCCGTGGTGTGAGAGACGCGACAAATGAAGACAAAAAATCGATGGCAGATCGTGCTGGCCTTGGTGGCTGCGATCGCAATTCTTGTAACCCATCCATCCCAAAAACCCGTCCAAGCCTTCCCTGCGGGGGAGGCTGGTTTCGTGGATACCGGCGACCATTGGGCGGGATCTTGCATTGGAGAATTGGCCCGCCGTCAAATTCTCAGCGGCTACGGCGACAATACTTTCCGCCCTGAAGCCCCCATCACCCGGGCGGAATTTGCGGCGGTCGTCAACCGGGCATTTCCAACCGTTCCGGCTACCGGGCGATCGCCCAATTTTGTCGATATTCCCACCGATTATTGGGCCTACGACGCCATTCAGGAAGCGACAAAAAAGGGGTTTTTATCCGGTTATATCGGCAGTATTTTTAACCCCACAGTCAAGATTCCGCGAGTGCAAGCCCTCGTCGCGATCGCCACCGGTTTGGGCTACGAACCGCAGCAATTACCCCCCGAACAACTCGGAAATATCTTTAGGGATGGGGCAGAAATTCCCGAGTATGCGACCGAGGCGATCGCGGCGGCGACGGAAAATTGGCTGGTGGTGAATTATCCAGATGTTCGAGTGTTGAATCCCAACCGTCAGGCGACTCGGGGAGAGGTCGCATCCTTCATCTGTCAGGCGATCGTGGACTTCGACGAAACCGCGTTAGTTCCCTCCCAATACATCGCTAGAATTCCGGTTTCCGATCTGCAAACTCCCCAAACAAAACGCCCCGAAGATCGACAGCAAAAATCTCAATTGCGACCCTCAGAACTGCCCGAACGGGAACCACAAATCCCAGAACAAGTACCCCAATCTCCCCCGGCTGAACCGGAACCGCAACCCGAAGTCTCCCGAGAAGAATCCCGAGAAGAACCCAGAGAAGCGACCACAAAAACCGCCGAATTTGACGGGTTGCAAGCCGAACTTTCCTACAATCCCAGCCCCACTCCGCAGCTCAATTTCAAAGTCATTCGGCGGGGAGAAGTGGTTTTAGATGCCCCCATCCCCGAAACCCTTCCGGGAGAATTGATATCGGTCGATTTTGCCAAAAGTCGCATTTTAGATATCAGCAGTCTGGACTTGGACGGCGACAAGGAACCGGAGGTTATCTTGGACTTTAAAAATGGGAATTACTACTCCCTGATTTATCATTACAAGCCGTTCGGAAAAGAGTATGCAGTCTTGCCCAAAAATTGGGGTGAGTGGGGTTACGATTTGCAAGAAATTGGGGAGGATGAATCGCCGAGGTTTGTGGGGTACGATCCGCGTTTTGCCGAGGTATTTGACGTGCGATCGCAACTGCAACTCCCGATTCAAATTTGGGAATATCGCTACGGAGAATTGCGGAATGTCACGGTAAATTATCCCGAAATTGTGGAATCGCACCTCGATCGCATCTGGAGCGAAGTCGAACAATTGCGACGACTCAATCGGAACATCCGAGGCGGACTGGCGGCTTATTTGGCGAATCAATATTCTTTGAATCGCGGGGAGTCGGGATGGCGACGGGTGCGATCGGTTTATCAAGGAGCGGACGCGGACGAATTTTTTGCGGATTTGCGACGATTTTTGATTCGGACGGGTTACATTCAACCTTAACCTGTATTGAATTTCTAATTGAGGAAGGCGATCGCATCCACTCAAGAATTTAGAGCCGATGCAATTCGGGGATTTTTGGGATAGAATATTGAAAATAAAATGCGATCGCAAATTTTCAAGTTCCAATTGACGATTATTAGGTTAAACTGTATTGAGTCGGAGATAGGCAAGAAGAGGAAAAGCTGATGCTCAATGGAATTAAGAGGTTACTGGTCAAGACGAATTACGGATGAACACCGCTTTGTCTACAAAGTCACAGATACGGAAATTATCATTGTTAGTTGCCGTTTTCATTATAATAATTGAACGTTTCAAATAACCGCCGATTCCAACATCTGAATCGTACCCCGATCGCCGTCAATTTCCACTTCCACCCCGATCGCGATCGTGAATTGATTGCGAATGTGTCCGATCGCCGATCCGTACCAGGCCGGAATTCCCAACGGTTGAATTTGATCGACTAACACCTCCCACAAATTGAACGTCGGTTTCTCATCATCCACCGTACAGCGGCCACACTGTCCGAAAATAAATCCCGATATCCGCTCCAAAATTCCAGCCAATTTCAACTGAGTCAAAAAGCGATCGACCCGGTAAATATCCTCGTTAATATCCTCAACAAACAGAATTTTTCCCGACCAATCTGGGAGATAACTCGACCCCGCCAAACCCGCCAAAACCGACAAGTTACCGCCGACAATTTGACCCCTGGCGCGACCGCCGGTAATGGTTTCAACCCGAATATTAAACGGATTTTCAAATAAAACCTTTTCGCCCTCAAACAGAACTTTCTGCAAATATCTCAGGGAAAACTCATTCCAGCGAGAGGTTCCCAAAAGTCCGTGAAACGTCACGAAACCGCATTGAGAATAGAGGGCCAATAATAACGCCGTGATATCGCTGTAACCGATAACAATTTTGGGATTATTGCGGATCGTGTTATAATCCAATAAAGGCAAAATTCGGGCGCTCCCCCACCCCCCCGCAGCCGCCACGATCGCCCGCACTTCGGAATCAGAAAACATGGCATTAATATCGGCCGCGCGATCGCGATCCACTCCCGCTAAATAACCGTAGCGATCGAGAAGGTGGGATGCCATTTTAATCTTAAGTCCCTGTTGACTCAGTTGAAAGGCGATCCATTTTAACTCTTCCTTTGTAATCCACCCCGCCGGGGCGACAACCCCCACCGTATCCCCCACCCGCAGCCGAGACGGTTTGACAACGGGAGAAGATGTCGCGATCGCCGGAAGTCCCGTTCCCAACAGCATCAACCCCAACCCTTGCAACAATTGACGGCGAGTTTTCATGCCTGTTATAGAATAAATGGTTCTGTTTTTTATGCTACTACGGTATTTTCCAAAATCGTTATCGATCCCCCTAAATCCCCCTTGAAAAGGGGGACTTTGAGTTACTCGATCCCCCTAAATCCCCCTTGAAAAGGGGGACTTTGAGTTACTCGATCCCCCTAAATCCCCCTTAAAAAGGGGGACTTTGAGTTACTCGATCCCCCTAAATCCCCCTTAAAAAGGGGGACTTTGAGGCATTCAATACCTCTTAATAAAGGGGGACTTTGAGTCGCCCTATCCCCCTAAATCCCCCTTAAAAAGGGGGACTTTGAGTCGCCCGCTCCCCCTAAATCCCCCTTAAAAAGGGGGACTTTTTGCGAGATTGTATCTCCTTCCAAACGAGCGCCCCTCTTCTCCCCCCTTTTTCAAGGGGGGTTGGGGGGGATCTCCCGATATGATACAATCCAGATCAACAATACAATCATAATTTTAATCTAAAATGAATCCTCATATTTCCAGAATGGAATCCGTCCAATCCCCGATCATTCCGATTATTGGAAAGCTGATCCGCAGCCATCCGGGGACAATCTCCCTCGGACAGGGCGTGGTTTATTACGGTCCCCCACCCGCCGCCGTCGAGGAAATATCAAAATTTTTTCAAACCGCCGAAAATCATAAATATAAAGCAGTAGTTGGCATCGCGCCATTGCAAGAAGCGATCGCCCGCAAACTCCGCACCGACAATCAAATTATCATCGGCGATCGCAACGCCATCGTCGTCACCGCCGGCAGCAATATGGGGTTCATGAACGCCATTTTAGCCATCACCTCCCCCGGCGACGAAATTATCATCCAATCTCCCTATTATTTCAACCACGAAATGGCGATCGCAATAGCCGGCTGCAAGGCTATCGTCGTCGAAACGGACGAAAACTATCAACTTCGCATCGATGCCATCAAAGCCGCAATTACCGACAAAACGCGGGCGATCGTCACCATTTCTCCCAACAATCCCACCGGGGCAGTTTATCCCAAAACAGCACTGCAAGAAATCAACCAAATCTGCCGCGATCGCAGCCTTTATCACATCAGTGACGAAGCCTATGAATATTTCACTTATAATAATGTCAGACACATTTCCCCCGCCTCCCTCCCCGACAGCGAACCCCACACCATCTCATTATTTAGCTTGTCCAAAGCCTACGGTTTCGCATCCTGGCGGATCGGATACATGGTAATTCCCCAGCATTTACTCGTCCCCGTCGAAAAAGTCCAGGACACCATTTTAATTTGTCCCCCCGTCATCTCCCAATCTGTGGCATTGGGGGCGTTAAACGTCGGGGCGGACTATTGCCGAGAACACATTAAAACCATCACCAAAGTTCGGGAAATCTTTCTCGAAGAATTGGAAAAACTGGGGAATTTTTGTACCGTTCCCCCCGCCGACGGTGCCTTTTACTTTCTCCTCAAAATTGAGACTAAATTTGGGGGGATGGAACTTGCAGAAAAACTGATCAGAGAATTCGGGGTCGCCGCCATTCCCGGCACCACATTCGGAATGGAAACCGGCTGTTATTTGCGAGTGGCTTACGGGGCGTTGCAGCCCGACACGGCGGCGGAAGGCATCGGGCGTCTGGTGAAAGGTCTGAAAAGTTTGGTCGGCTGAAATTTCGATGACGGGCTACCATAGAAACAATCGCAAACGGTAACGTCCCATGCCTCTATCCCGCCTGTTGATTATCATTTTCGGCATCTGCCTCATCCTGGTTTTGACCATTTGGCTGGTGACATCCATCTCCTGGCTTTACACGCAGGTCGCCTGGGCTGCCCACCCCATTTTGGCAAACTTGCTGGTGGTCATATTGATCGGGCTGTTGGGACTGGCGATTTATGCGTTTATCTACTATTTTCGGCTGCTGCAACCTCGCGGCCCGTCCCGCAAAAAACGCCGCCCCCAGCTTCGCATTCCCCTCGACAAATCCGAGGCTGCGGAAGCCTCTTTGCAGGGGTTGCGGCAGCAGGTTTCTCAAATTCAAGATGATGTCGCCCGCCAGGTGTTGCTGAGTCGATCGCAAGAAATTGAAGCGAACCTGTCAAAAGGAAACATTCAAGTCGTCGTATTCGGGACGGGTTCGGCGGGTAAAACATCTTTAATTAATGCGTTGCTGGGTCGCATGGTGGGGGAGGTAAACGCACCGATGGGGACGACAACCGCCGGGGCAACCTATCAGTTAAAATTGATCGCTTTGGAACGGGATATTTTAATTACGGATACGCCGGGAATTTTGGAGGCGGGGGAGGCCGGTTCCGAACGGGCGGAAATGGCGCGATCGCTGGCGACCGAGGCGGATTTGTTGCTGTTCGTAGTGGATAACGACTTGCAGCAGTCCGAGTTTATTCCCCTGCGAACCCTGGCGGAAATCGGCAAGCGATCGCTGTTAATTTTCAACAAAACTGACCTCTACACGGAAGAAGATAAAAATACCATTTTGCTGCGACTGCGGGAACGAGTTGGCGAGTTTATTTCCTCCAAAGACGTGATCGCGATCGCCGCCAATCCCCAATCAATTCAGTTGGAAAATGGCGATACGTTCAAACCCGACCCCGACATCATGCCCCTGATCAATCAAATGGCGACAATTTTGCGGGCGGAGGGGGAAGAATTGGTTGCCGATAACATCCTTTTACAGTCCCAAAGGTTGGGAGAAGAAGCCCGCAATTTGATCGACACCCAGCGGCGCCGTCAGGCGGAAAAAGTGGTCGATCGCTATCAATGGATCGGGGCGGGTGCGATCGCCGTGACACCCCTTCCCGTCGTGGATCTGCTGGCGACAGCCGCAGTCAATGCCCAAATGGTAGTGGAAATAGGCAAAATATACGGTTGCGAATTAAATATTGATCGCGGGCGAGACTTGGCATTATCTCTGGGCAAAACATTGGCGAGTTTGGGCATCGTAAAAGGAGCGATTCAATTAGTCGCAACCGCCCTACATTTTCACATCGGAACCCTCGTCATCGGCAAGGCGATCCAAGGGGTTACAGCCGCCTATTTAACCCGCATTGCCGGCCGCAGTTTTATCGAATATTTCCGACAGGATCAGGACTGGGGAGATGGCGGCATGACAGAAGTCGTGCAGCGGCAATTTCAACTCAACCGCCGGGATGAATTCGTGCGAGGATTCATCAAAGATGCGATCGCCCGCGTCGTGGAACCCCTCAACCTCAACCGACCGCCGGAAGAGGAGGAAGAAACGTTGGAAATCGAACTGCATCAACCCGAAGTCGAATCCCCCTATTTCGAGGGAGATGATTGGGGCGATCGCCGACACCAGCGAGAGGATTGGTAAAGCCATTAAAATTATTGAGTCTGGGGTGATTAGGACAAATCCTCTCTCCGTGTCCTCTGTGCCTCTGTGGTTCAATGATCCGAACGATGTCGATGGGGACGGAGAAACGACATTTACCTTCCCGTTTGTCACCATCGAAGATGTGTTGGTTCTGGATGAAAATACCATCCTCGTCGCCAACGATAATAACTATCCCTTCTCCGTCGGTCGCGGGCCGGATATCGACAACAACAAGATCATTATTTTGGAGTTAGATGAACCCCTGGATCTCGACCCGCGTCTTGGCGTTCCCGGCGACGACATCATCGAAGGAACCGATGAAGATGACACCCTGTTTGCCGGGGGAGGCGACGATTTGGTAGCCGGAAATCTGGGCGATGACAATATCGACGGCGGCGACGGCTATGACATCCTGCGGGGCGACGAAAACAGCCGTTCTTCCGGCAATTCCGAAGGTGGAAACGACACCATCAACGGCGGCGATGGAAGCGATCGCATCGGCGGAAGCGGATTCTTTGACAGAAGGTAGCTTCTTTTCCATCTAATTTGACCCAGCCCTTTCCTCAATCGAGGGGGGGCTACATCTTCTTTTCTCCTTTCCTCTGTTTCTCTGTGGGGGCAACCTTATCGGGTTGCCCTTGCCGGAAAAGTGGATGGGTTGTCAGGATTTGAAATGATTAAAATTCCAGCTCCTACACACTATTTTTCTCGACAACATTATCGATAATTTGACTCAAGCGTGCTCCGGCAACCGCATCCGAAAAATGTCGCTCCGCATATTGACCGGCTGCTTTTGCCAATTGACTACGCAGTGCCGAATCAGACCACAGTTTTTCAATTGAATGGGTCAAATCATCAACGTTATTCGGTTGAACGAACCACCCTGTTTTGCCATGCTGAACGTAGTCTTCTGAACCGACACACTTAGTTGAAATCATAGCGCGTTTCATCAGCATTGCATCGATAATTGTGATTTGTCCTGATGCTACTGGCGTGTCATGTAAAGGAACAATGTTCAACCTTGCTTTCTGGGCTAAACGATGACATTCGTCTATCTTTATACGCGAGTAAACCTCAACTTGAGGGGGGATTTTTAAGTCGGATAAAGCGTGTTCACCCGCCACGACGATGGTTCGTATTTTCAGCTTTTCTACAGCTTGAAAGAGTGTGCGATAATCCCGGTTGGCAGATCCCATTGCCAGGATAAAGGGTTTTTGGGTCTCTTCTTCTTCTGTTACAGAAATATTTGGACGGTTCAGTGGGACGAATTCAAAACGTTCTTGAGGAAGCCCCAACCATTGACTTAGCACCTTCCTTTCCTGTTGTGAATGGACGATAAATTTATCAATCTTCTGGAGAGCAAAGCGAGACATTCGCTGTTTGAGGCCGGGATAACACTGGCCGACGTTAAAAGACCAAGCAATGACAGGAATAGGCCGACTAGAAAGACGTTGCTGTAAGCCTGTTGTTACTGCCAGTTGAGGAAAGGCGGTAATAATTCCTCCTAGTGTCGCTTTCTTGGCTTCTACGCTTTGATTCCAGAATGCTTTCCATTCTGACAGTGACGTGCTTGATGAGCAATTTAGATTGCCGAAGGCATCCCGACGCGGAATTTTAGTAAAATCATATTTGCTTCCGGGAACCCAATCATCTAACCACTGTTCGTTGGCGATAAAGTCGTCGTTGATAAACGGTGCAACAACAGACCAATGCATAATCATCAAGCTCCCATTCTAAACTGGTTAAGGAGACAGTTAATTCACCCTGCTCCATTTTTCATCAATTCTTTTGCATTGAATGCAATGATTTGGAATACTTACGTTGTTTCCTTTCCACTTAGAGGAATGGCTAGAAAACTTTATGCGATCGCGTTTTCAAGACGGGTTGAAGTGAGGACAAAGAGCAACTTGTTTACAAAAGTTTACATTTTCACGAAAGCATATATCATCAAACATAATATCAGACATCGTGAAAATTGTCAACATTTTGGGGATGGACTTGACATCAAATCACTTGACGCGAAAAATTATTAAAAACACAACATAACTTCATAAATCTCAAAACGACTTCCAAAAAAGGTATTGAGCAAAAAAACGATCGCCAATTTACCGACGATCGCCCGACAATTATGAGAAAATCTATCCTCCCCTGTCCCCCCGGCTTCGACAGGACACCCGATCGCACCCACCGCCAATCTTCCTTCCCCAGATCGGTTAAAAAGAGAAAAATATCGCGGAATGTTGATATTGTCCGATATTTTTAATTGTGAAAATTCGTTCGCGATCGCGGTTCTGACTCCCTTTTTTTGCCAGTCATTCAATCGGCCAACAATTATATGGGAGAGCGATCGCGTGTAGATGAGGGGAACTCCCACCGATTCGAGCAATTCGGCTTTGATGCGATCGCGTTCCATCGCCTCCGGGGAATCGTGAAAGTGAGATTTGCACTCGACATTAGAACAAATCGTTGAAACTGATAGTTATGAAAAAGAAACCGGGTTTCTAGGACATTTTTGCATCTCGAGCAAAATCTTACTGAAGAAACCCGGTTTCTCACTATTGAACTTACCCCAACCCAAACGACCAGTCGCCGTTTGTTAAGCACATCTTTAGAACACAGACGTACTGAAGTCATCCGAGGAAATCACCCCAGCATCAATACCCACGAATTCCGCCAGAATCTCGGAACCCAAAGCAATTTGAGTTTGACCGTTGACGGAAGTGATGGTAAGTTGCTCGAAACTGATGCCGCCGTCGAGGACAATAATATCCTCACCGCTGATAAAATCGGTGATGGTATCCGGGCCGTAACCGGGGACGAGGACGAAGCGATCGCTCCCATTCCCCCCGGTCAGCAGGTCTGAACCCTCTGCCCCGATGAGGATATCATCCCCATTGCCACCAGTGAGTTGGTCGTTACCTTCCCCGCCGTCGAGGGTGTCATTACCCCCGTCACCCAAGAGTACGTCATCACCCTCACCACCGTCCATCAGGTCATCTCCCTGACCGCCGTAGGCCGTATCATTACCAGCATTACCGGAAATGGTATCCGCCTCTTGGTTGCCATAGAGGACATCATTGCCCTCGTTGCCCTCCATCAGGTCAGACCCCTGGTTGGCGAAAATGATATCATCACCCTCGCCACCTTTCACCTGGTCGTCCCCCTGGCCGCCGTAAACCTCATCATTGCCGTCGGCGCCATCGAGAATGTCGTTTCCTTGGTTACCATTGAGCCAGTCGTCCCCCTCGTCGCCGGAAATCGTGTCATTTCCGAGGTTGCCGAACAGTTCGTCATTGTCTGCACCGCCGAGGATTTGGTCGTCATCCTTGCCACCGAATACGGTATCGTTACCCGCCCCGGCATCAATGATATCGTTACCTTGGTTGCCGTTGAACCAGTCGTCCCCGGCGCCCAAATTGATATTATCATTACCCGCCAACGCGAACAGTTCGTCAGCTTCCGGGGTTCCGGCTAAGGTGTTGTTTCCCTCACCCGGTTCGGAGTCGGAAACGGTGATGTTGTTGGAAAAAATCAACGGAAATGCGATCGTACTGATAGAATCGACGACCTCGTAGATATCCAACACCATCGGCAATTCCAATTCGGTTTCGGTTTCCAAATCGTCGGAAGAGGTGTCGCCGTCCCCAGAAGTCGAGTCATCCGCCGAGTCGTCAGGGAGGGAATCAAAAACGGGAATTGAGGGTTGGGTGAAACTCGAAGTCATCGAGTCATCGTCCGAGTCGTCCGTATCGTCTGCCGAATCGTCCGTCGAGTCGTTCGCGTCATCTGCCGAATCGTCTGCCGAATCATCGGTGGAATCATCGTCCGTATCATCTGCCGAATCATCTGTCGAATCATCCGTCGAATCATTCGTCGAATCATTCGTCGAATCATCGATAGAATCATCGTCCGTATCATCTGCCGAATTATCTGCCGAATTATCGGTGGAGTCATCGGTGGTAGCATCGTCCGTCGAGTCAGTCGAGTCAGTCGAAGTTTCACCCAATATGACAGAACCATC
>NZ_JAYFER010000643.1:0-217 GCF_055795065.1 Lyngbya sp. CCY1209 | reverse complement strand
GGCAGCAGCAGTTCGGCTTCCTCCACTTCCTCCGCAGACGAAACGGGGGCGGGAAGCAGCAGCGAATCCACCGCCACTTCGGGAGAGGGAGAAACCAGCAATAGCAGCGAGGAAACCTTCACTCCTGGCGCCGATTCTAGCAGCGGAAGTGCCAGTGCGATCGCATCTTCCAACGAGGCGGAAACGGAAGCTACAGCCACTGCCGGAGATGCGGAAA